>NZ_JBHWAQ010000001.1:467995-525839 GCF_042743475.1 Streptomyces sp. NPDC059534 | reverse complement strand
ATCTCCCGTATCCGATCCGTCCTCGGAGTCGAACTGCCCGTCCGGGCCCTGTTCGAGACCCCGACCGTCGCCGCCCTCGCCCCACGCCTGGAGCGTGGAGGGGAGACCCGGCCCGCGCTCGTCGCGAGGCCGCGCCCGGACGACGTCCCGCTCTCCTACGCCCAGCGCCGCCTGTGGGCGCTGAGCCACCTGGGCGCGACGGCCGGAACGTACAACATTCCGATGGTCACCCGGCTGCGCGGCCCGCTGGACACGGTCGCGCTGGAGGCCGCGCTCGCCGACGTGGTGAGCCGTCACGAGTCCCTGCGCACGGTCTTCCCGGCCGTTGACGACCTGCCCACGCAGGTCGTGCTCGACCCGGCCGAGGCGCGCCCGCGTCTGCGGGTCGTCCAGGTCGACGAGTCCGGCGTCGACGCGGCCGTCGCCGACGCGCGGCGCACCGACTTCGCGCTGGACACCGATCCGCCGCTGCGCGCCCGGCTGTTGGAGATCGGCGCGGAGGACCACGTCCTCGTGCTCGTGCTGCACCACATCGCCGGCGACGCCTCGTCCATGCGGCCCCTCGTCCGGGACCTGGCCGCCGCCTACAGCGCGCGGTGCGCGGGCGGCGCGCCGCGGTGGGCGCCGCTGCCGGTCCAGTACGCGGACTACGCCCTGTGGCAGCGCGAGGTACTGGGCGACGAGTCCGACCCGGACAGCGAGATCTCCCGTCAGCTCGCCCACTGGACGAAGACCCTCACGGGCCTTCCCGACGTCCTGCCTCTGCCCACCGACCGGCCCCGACCGGACGAGGCCGGCCACGCGGGCGGCCTCGTGGCCCTCACCCTCGACGGGGAGCTGCACGCAGGTCTGGTCGAGCTGGCGCGCTCCAGCAGGACCACGGTCTTCATGGTCCTGCAGGCGGCGCTCGCGAGCCTGCTGACCCGCCTCGGCGCGGGTACGGACATCCCGATCGGCACCCCGGTGGCGGGGCGCGGCGACGAGGCGCTCGACGACCTGGTCGGCTTCTTCGTCAACACCCTGGTGCTGCGCACCGACACCTCCGGCGCCCCGACCTTCCGTGAGCTCCTCGCGCGGGTCCGCGAGACCGACCTCGCCGCCTACGCCCACCAGGACGTCCCCTTCGAACGGGTCGTGGACGCGGCCGGGCCCCGACGGTCACCCTCGTACCACCCGCTGTTCCAGGTCATGCTGTCCCTGGACAACGTCTCCCGGGCCGACGTGGACCTCGCCGGGCTGGCGGTCGACGCCGTCGGCGAGCCCCTCGGCGACGGAGCGGGACGCGCCAAGTTCGACCTGTCGGTGAGGCTCTCCGAGCGGCACTCCGACGAGGGCGGACCGGCCGGTCTGCACGGCACCGTGGCCTTCGCCACGGACCTGTTCGACCCCGAGACGGTCGAGGCCCTGGCGCAGGGCCTTGTCACGGTGCTTCGCGCCGTGGTCACGGACGCCGACCGCCGGATCGACGACGACCTCCCGGGCGTCGACAACGGCAAGAACATCAGCACCGGCGCCGGCGGTCCTGCCGGCACCGCCCGCACCGGCACCCCCGCTGTCGCCCCGGCGGCGGTCACGTCTCCTGAGCGGGCCGAGGATGACGACCCGCAGGCCCTGCTGTGCCGGATCGTCGGCGACGTCCTCAACGTGGCCGGGGTCGCGGCCGACGACAACTTCTTCGCTCTGGGCGGCGACAGCATCAACGCCATCCAGGTCGCGGGCCGGGCCCGCCGGGCCGGCCTGGTGCTGACCCCGCGGGACATCTTCCGCCACCAGACGGTCGCGGAGCTCGTGTCCGCGATCAGGCCGCCCGCCGCCGAGACCGCGCCGGCCGTCGACGACGGCGTGGGCGCGATCCCCGGCACCCCGGTGGTCCGCTGGCTCCACCACCTCGGCGGCCCGTTCCAGGGCTTCAACCAGTCCGTGCTGCTGCGGGTCCCGGGCGGCCTCGGAGAGGACGCGCTGACCCGGGCCGTCCAGGCCGTCGTGGACCACCACGACGTGCTGCGCGCCCGCCTCACCGGCGCCGAACTCGGCCTGCCGTGGAACCTGGAGACCGCGCCGCGCGGCAGCCTCGACGCCCGCACGTGCGTGACCCGCGTCGACGTGCGGGACGCCGTCGGTGACGCCGACGACGTGGCCGCCGCGGTGTCGGCCCACGGCGAGGCGGCGAGGCGCCGGCTCGACCCGGAGAACGGCACGCTGCTCCAGGTCGTCTGGTTCGACGCCGGCCCGGACGAGCAGGGCCTTCTTCTCGTCCTCCTGCACCACCTCGTGGTCGACGGCGTGTCCTGGCGGATCCTGCTGCCCGACCTCGCCGCCGCCTGGCAGGCCGTGCGTGACGGGCGCGAGCCTCGGCCCGCTCCCGTCGGGACGACCTTCCGCCGCTGGGCCCAGGCCCTCGTGATGGAGGCGCAGAACCCGGCGCGGATCGCCGAACTCCCGCTGTGGCGAAGGCAGACCCAGGAGCGGGACCCGCTCCTCGGCGCCCGCCGCCTCGACCCCGCCGTCGACACCCGGGAGACCGCCGGGCACCTGACCGCCGCCCTCCCGGCGGACCTGACGACGGCGCTGCTCACCGACGTACCGGCCCGCTTCCGTACCCAGATCAACGACGTCCTGCTCACGGGCCTGACCCTCGCGGTCGCGAGGTGGCGCCGCCGCTGGACCGGGGACGCCTCTCACGCGGTCCTGGTCGACATGGAGGGCCACGGCCGGGAGGAACTCGACGAGACCCTCGATCTGTCCCGTACGGTCGGCTGGTTCACCAGCCGGTTCCCCGTCCGGCTCGACCCGGGCGCGATCGACCTGGACGAGGCGCTGGAAGGCGGCGCCGCGACCGTCGCCGCGCTCGGACGGATCAAGGAACAGCTGAGGGCCCTGCCCGACAACGGACTCGGCTACGGGGTGCTGCGCCACCTGAACGCGGACACCGCGCTCGCCCTCGCGGGCGCCGCCACCCCGCAGATCGGCTTCAACTACCTGGGCCGGGTCGGGACCGGCGGCGACACGCTCGGCGAGGACGGGCCCGCCGGCTGGTCGAGCGCGTCCGACCTGCGGATCCCGCTGCTGCCCGCCGACCCGGGCATGCCGTTCGCCCATTCCGTGGAGATCAACGCGGTGACCCGGGACGGCGAGGACGGGCCGCGGCTCCACGTCACCTACTCCTGGCCGGCCGGACTCTTCGACCGCGCCGAGATCGAGGAACTCGCCGAGCTGTGGTTCACCGCGCTGCGCGCCCTCGCCGACCCCGGCCAGTCCGAGCGCGGTGGTGGACTGACCCCCGGCGACCTGCCGTCGTCCGGGCTGACCCAGCCCGAGATCGACGACCTCGCCGCCGCCCCCGGCGGTCTGGAGGACGCCTTCGCGCTCACCCCGCTCCAGGAGGGTCTGTTCTTCCACGCCCTCCAGGCGGACGGGAGCGGCACGGACGTCTACACGGTCCAACTGGTCCTCGACCTCGAAGGCCCGCTCGACCCGGCGGCGTTGCGCGCCGCGGGACAGGCCGTCCTGGAGCGGCACCCCAACCTGAGGGCCGGGTTCCACCACCGCGCGAACGGAGCGGCCGTCCAGGTCGTGCCGCGTACCGCGACCCTGCCGTGGGACGAGGCCGACCTGACCGCGCTGCCCGAGGACGCCGCGGGGCAGGAGTTGGCGGCCCTCACGGACGCCGCCCGCCGCCACCCGTTCGACCTGGGCCGGCCGCCGCTGATCCGCTTCCTGCTGGCCCGCCTCGGCGCCGAACGGCACCGGCTGGTCATCACCAAGCACCACATCCTGCTCGACGGCTGGTCGATGCCGCTGTTCCTGCGCGAACTCGTCACCCTGTACGAGAACGGCGGCGACACCACCGGGCTGCCCGCCCCCGCCCCGTTCCGCTCGTACGTCACCTGGCTCGTCGCGCAGGACCGCGAGGCGAGCGAGCGGGCCTGGCGGGAGACGCTCGCGGGCGTCGAGGAGCCCACTCTGCTCGCCCCCGGCCGGGAGCCCACAGGCCCCGCACTGCCGGAGCAGATCGTCCACGACCTGTCCCCGGAGCTCACCGCGACCCTCCAGGGACACGCGGCCCGGGCGGGCGTCACCATGAACACCGTGGTCCAGACGGCCTGGGGACTGGTCCTCGGCCGTCATCTCGGCCGCGACGACGTCCTGTTCGGGACCACGGTCTCCGGCCGGCCGCCGGAGCTGCCCGGCGCCGAACACATGATCGGCCTGTTCATCAACACCCTGCCCGTACGGGTCCGCCTCGACCGTTCCGAGCGCTGGAGCGCCGCCCTGGCCCGCGTCCAGGACGAACAGACGGCCCTGCGCACCCACCAGTACCTCGGCCTCGCCGACGTGCACCGCATCGCGGGCGTCCGGCCGCTGTTCGACACGGCCCTCGTCTACGAGAACTACCCGCTGCCGGAGGACACCGAGCGCACCCCCTCCCGGCTGCGCGCCACCGCGGTGCAGGGCAGGGACGCGGCCCACTATCCGCTGCTCCTCGTCGCGTCGCTGCGCTCGCGGGGCCTGCGGTTCCGCCTCGACCACCGTCCCGACGTGATCGGCGCGGCCACCGCCCCGGCCCTCCTCGACCGGCTCACCCGCCTCCTGGAGTCGGTCGCGGCCGACCCGGAACAGCCGGTGGGACGCGTCGGCGGACCGACGGCCGGGCTGTCCCGTCAGGAGCGACGCGCCCTCGCCGACGGCGGCACGCGGACCGCGCTCGAACCGTCCGGCCCGCACGGCACGCTCCTCGACACGATCCACGGCCGGGTGGCCGCCCTCGCCGCCCGCACCCCCGACGCCGTCGCGGTCTCCCTCGGCGACGAGCGGCTCACCTGGCGGGAACTGGACGAGCGGGCCAACCGACTGGCCCGCGTGCTGCTGCACGAGCTCGGCACCGGACCGGAGGAACGGATCGGTGTCCTCCTCGACCGGTCGCCCCGGCTCGTCGTCGCCTTCCTCGCCGTCCTGAAGGCGGGCGCGGTCTGCGTCCCGCTGGAGCCCGCGCACCCCGAGCAGCGGCAGCGGACCGTGCTCGGCCGGGCGGGCGTGCGGGTCCTGCTCACCGACGCGGCCCGCACCGACGACTGGCCCGGTGTCCCGGGCAACCCCTTCACGACCGTGGCCGTCGACACCGATCCGCGCACGGCCCGCCAGGCGCCCACCGACCCCGGCACGGCCGTCGAACCGGACCGGCTGGCGTACGTGATGTTCACCTCCGGATCCACCGGCGTGCCCAAGGGCGTGGCGGTCACCCACCGCGACGTGGTCGAGCTGGCCGCCGAGCCCTGCTGGGCCCCGGGCGCCCTGGAACGGGTGCTGTTCCACTCCTCGCACGCCTGGGACGCCGCGCTCCTCGAACTGTGGGGGACCCTGCTCAACCACGGGACCGTCGTCGTCGCCCCGCCCGGCGACGTCGACCTGAGGGCCCTGGCCCGGCTCGTGGCGGCCGAGCGGGTCACCGGACTGTGGCTGACGGCCGGGCTGTTCCGCTGGCTGGCCGAGGAGGAGCCCGACTGCTTCGCCGGTGTACGCGAGGTGCGCACCGGAGGTGACGTGGTCCCCGCCGACGCCGTCCGCAAGGTTCTCGCGGCCTGCCCCGGCACGGTCGTCAGCAACGGCTACGGCCCCACCGAGACCACCGTGTTCGCCACCCACCACACCATGCGGGCGGGCGACCGGGTCCCGGACAACGTGCCGATCGGCGTCCCGATGGCGGGGATGGCGGTCTACGTGCTCTCCCCCGAGCTGGAGCCGGTGCCGGCGGGGTCCGTCGGCGAGCTGTACCTCGCGGGTTCCGGGCTGGCCCGCGGCTACGAGAACGCCCCGGCGCTGACCGCCGGTTCCTTCGTCGCCGATCCGTTCGGGGAGCCGGGGGCCCGGATGTACCGGTCGGGCGACCTGGCCCGGCGCCGGCCCGATGGCACCCTGGAGTTCGTCGGCCGGGCCGACGGCCAGGTGAAGCTGCGCGGCTTCCGGATCGAGCTCAGCGAGGTCGACGGCGCCCTCGCCGCCCTGCCCGGTGTGGCGCACGCGGTCTCCCTCGTCCGGGAGGACCGGCCGGGCGACAAGCGCCTGGTCGCCTACACGGTGCCGGTCCCCGGCGAACCCGCTCCGGACACGGGCGAGTTGCGCGCCCGACTGGCCGAGACGCTGCCGGACCACCTCGTACCGGCTTCCATCGTCACCCTCGCCGCGCTGCCGCTCACCGCCAACGGCAAGCTGGACCGAGGGGCGCTGCCCGCCCCCGCCTCCGTCTCCGCTTCCTCCCTCGCTTCCACCCCCGTCCCCGCTGACGGCGGGCGGACCGGCCGCGGCCCTCGCACCCCGCGCGAGGAACTGCTCTCCGGGCTGTTCGCCGACCTCCTCGGCGTCGCCGAGGTGGGCATCGACGACGACTTCTTCGCCCTCGGCGGCGACTCGCTGCTCGCGGCGGGACTGGTCAGCCGGATCCGCGCCGTCCTCGGCGTCGAGCTCGGCATCCAGGCACTGTTCCTGGCGCCGACGGTCGCCGGGCTCGGCGCGGCCCTCGACGACGAGGACGCGGACTCCGCCGGCGCGCTCGACGTCCTGCTGCCCCTGCGCACCCGAGGCGAACTCCCGCCCGTGTTCTGCTTCCACGCCGCGGGTGGTCTGAGCTGGCGTTACGCGGCCCTGCTGCGGCACCTGCCGACCGGCCACCCGGTGTACGGCCTGCAGGCGCGCGCGTTCACCGAACCCGGTCACCGGCCGGCGAGCCTGGAGGAGGTCGCCGCCGACTACGTGGCGCGGATCCGCTCCGTCCGGCCCTCCGGCCCGTACCACCTGGTGGGCTGGTCGCTCGGCGGCCTCGTCGCCCAGGCGGCCGCGGTGCTCCTGGAGGAGGCCGGCGAGGAGGTCGCGACCGTGGCGGTGCTGGACTCCTACCCGGCGCGGCCCGGCGACCCGGTCGTCGTACCCCCGGCCGAGCGGCTCCTCGGAGCCCTCCTCGACGCCGCCGGGGTCGGCCCGGAACGGGGTGACGAGGACCTGACGCCCGAGGCGGGCGCCGCACTGCTGCGGGCCCGCGGCGGACCGCTCGCGGCGCTGCTCGCCGACCGGGTGGGCACCGTCGTGGACGCGTACCGCACCGGCGTCGAGCTTCGCGCCGGATTCGCCCCGCGCCGGTTCTCGGGCGACCTGCTGCTGTTCGTGGCGAACGGCGACACGAACGGCAGCACGAGCGGCGCCGCGAACGGCGTCGCACAGGAGACCGCACAGGAGACCGCACAGAAGACCGCGCGTGAGACCGCGCAGGAGACCTCGGATGGCAGCGCGAACGGCTCCGAGGGCGCGGTCGCCGAGAAGGCCGAGCGGTGGCGGGCACACGTCGGCGGCGCGCTCGCCGTCCACCCGGTCGACTGCCGGCACGAGGACATGCTGCGGCCCGCCCCGCTGGCCGTCGTCGGCGGTGTCCTCGCCGCCCATCTGAACGCACGCACCACACGGAAGGACAGCTGATGACCCGGGAGTTGTACGAACTGGGGGAGATCCCGCCGCTGGGGGAGGTGCCCCGTTACATGTACGCCGGGGTCATCCGGCGCGAGCGGTACGGCCCGCCCGAGCAGTCGATCCAGGTCGAGACGGTCGAGGTGCCCCCCGTCGGCCGGGGCCAGGTGCTCGTCATGGTGATGGCCGCCGGGATCAACTACAACGGCGTCTGGGCGGGGCTCGGCACCCCGGCCGACGTCATCGCCGACCGGCAACGGGCCGGTGATCCCCTCGACTTCCACATCGCCGGATCCGAGGGCGCCGGAGTGGTCTGGGCCGTGGGGGAGGGGGTCAAGCAGCTCAAGGTGGGCGACTCCGTCATCGTCGGTGGCGTCGCCTGGGACGAGTCGGCCCCCGACATCCGGCTCGGCGTCGACCCGACCGCCTCCCGCTCCCAGCGGGCCTGGGGCTACGAGCTGAACCACGGCTCCTTCGCGCAGTTCACCGTGGCCGACGAGTACCAGTGCCACCGGAAACCCCCGCACCTGACATGGGAGGAGGCCGGCTGTTTCCTGGGCGGCGGCTCCACCTCGTACCGCATGCTCATGGGCTGGCACCCGCACACGGTCCGCCCCGGCGATCCCGTCCTCGTCTGGGGCGGCGCGGGCGGCCTCGGATCCATGGCCGTCCAGCTCGTGAAGTATTTCGGTGGAATTCCGGTCGCCGTGGTGTCGGACGACGACAAATTCGACTACTGTAAGCGTCTGGGAGCGCACGGCGTCATCAATCGGAATGAATTCGACCACTGGGGTCGCCTGCCCGATTCGAGTGACACCGTCGCCTACCGTGAATGGCTCTCGGGGGTCCGCTCCTTCGGCCGCGCGTTCTGGGACGCGCTCGGCGAGCGCCGGGACCCCGCGATCGTCGTGGAGCACCCGGGCCGGGCCACCCTGCCGACCTCGGTCTACGTCTGCGACCGGGCCGGAATGGTCGTCACCTGCGCCGGAACCAGCGGCTACAACGGCGACATCGACCTGCGCTTCCTGTGGATGTTCCAGAAGCGGCTCCAGGGCTCGCACGCCGCGAACGTGCGCCAGACCGCGGCGATCATCGACCTCGTGGCCGCCGGCCACATCGACCCCTGCCTCTCGCTCGCCCTGCCGTTCACCGATATCGGCCGGGCCCATCAGCTGGTGTTCGAGAACAAGCAGCCGCCGGGCAATGTGGCGGTTCTCGTGAACGCACCGGAACCAGGTCTCACGCACATCCCCTGAGATGTTTCCGGAAAGGGTTGCCGATCTTTCTCCGGTTGGTTAGAAATATCGGCGACGGAAAAGTCGAATTGCCCCGCAGAGGGAAAGAAAAGGGAAAAGGAAAAAGAAATGACGAACCCGTTCGAGAACGCCGACGGCCGCTACATCGTCCTGGTCAACGACGAGGGCCAGCACTCCCTGTGGCCCGACTTCGCCGAGGTCCCGGCCGGCTGGGAGGTCGCCTTCGCGGAGAACGACCGCCAGGCGTGCCTCGACTACATCGAGACCCACTGGACCGACATGCGGCCCAAGAGCCTCATCCGCGCGATGGCGGCCTGACCCCGCTCCTGCCCGCCGCCCCGAGGGGGTGAGCCACAGCCCGGCCCCCGGGTCGTGGGCCTCACCCTCGTCCGGACCACCACCCACCACCCACCCCCCCCACACGAGAGGAGGCCCCGGATGACGACCCACACCGACGACACCGAGCGGGGTTCCTGGACCGGGCGGCTGGCCCGGCGCTGCCTGCGGCACCGGCGCAGCGTGCTCGTGGCCGTCCTCGCCGCCGTGCTGACCACCGCGGCCGGCGCCCTGGTCCCCCTCGTGACGATGGTGATCGTGGACGACGTCGTCCTGCGGCCCACCCGCTCCGGCGCCCTGTGGACCGGCGTGCTGGTCGCCGTCGCCGCGGTCGGCTATCTCGCCGCGTACCTGCGCCGCCTGTACGCCGGACGGCTGGCCGCCGACGTCCAGCACGACCTGCGCGTGGACCTGTTCCGCTCGCTCTCCCGCCTGGACGGCGTGCGGCGCGACGAACTGAGCACCGGTCAGCTGCTCGGCCGCTCCTCCGGAGACCTCAACATGGTCTTCGGCCTGGTCTCCACCCTTCCCGCGGCGGTCTCCAGCGCGGCCACCCTTCTGGTGTCCCTGGCCCTCATGGCCGCGCTCTCCCCCCTCCTCGCCCTGGTCGCCCTCGCCCTCGTGCCCGCGCTGTGGTTCATCGGCCGCCGCAGCCGCACCTGGCTCTACCCCGCCACCTGGTACGCCCAGAACCAGGCCGCCGCCGTCGCCGGAGTCGTGGCGAGTTCCACCGCCGGCATCCGCGTCGTCAAGGGCTTCGGCCAGGAGCGGCGGGAGCTGGACCGGCTGGCCGCCGCCGCCCGCCGGCTGTTCGCCGGCCGCGTGCGGGCCGTACGGCTGAACGCCCGCTACGGCCCCGCGCTCCAGTGCGTGCCCTCCCTCGGACAGGTCGGTGTCCTCGCGGTCGGCGGCTGGCTGGCGACCCGCGGCGAACTCGGGCTCGGCGCCTTCCTCGCCGTCTCCGCCTACCTCGCGCAGCTCGTCGGCCCCGTCAAGACCCTGGCCGCGCTGCTCACCATGGGCCAGCAGGCCGGTGTCGGCATCGAGCGCGTCCTGGAGGTGATCGACACCCGCCCGCTGCTGACCGAGGGCGCGGACCGGCTGCCCGAACAGGGGCCCCTGGGCGTCGAGTTCGAGCGCGTCACCTTCGGCTACGGCTCCGGCCGGCCCGTCCTCACCGAACTCTCCCTCGCCCTCGCCCCCGGCGAGACCCTGGCCGTCGTCGGCGCCCCCGGCTCGGGCAAGTCCACCCTCGCCCTGCTGCTCTCCCGGTTCCACGACGTCTCCGGGGGCGCGATACGGATCGGCGGCGCGGACGTACGAGACCTGAGCTTCGACTCCCTGCGGTCCGCCGTCGCCACCGTCCCCGAGGACACCGCCCTCCTGGCCGGAACGGTCCGCGAGACCGTCGCCTACGGCCGGCCGGACGCCACCGACACGGAGATCCACGCCGCCGCCCGCACCGCGCAGGCCCATTCCTTCGTCACCGCCCTGCCCGACGGCTACGACACATGGCTCGGCGAACGCGGCGGCACGCTGTCCGGCGGACAGCGCCAGCGCCTCGCCCTCGCCCGTGCCCTCGCGGCCGCGCCCCGGGTCCTCGTCCTCGACGACGCCACCTCCGCGGTCGACGCCCGTGTCGAGCAGGACATCCACCACGCGCTGCGCGCCCGGGCCGACGGCCGCACCACCCTCATCGTCGCCCGCCGTCGCTCGACCCTCGCCCTCGCCGACCGCATCGCCGTCCTCGACCGCGGCCGGATCGTCGACCTCGGCACCCATCGCGAACTCACCGGCCGCTGCCCGCTCTACCGCACGATCCTCCAGTACGACCATCACGCCGAACCCTCCCTCCCGGCCGACGCCGCCACTCCCGGCCAGGTCGCTCCCGGCCACACCAGTCCGGGCCACCCCACTCCCGGCAACCGCCCGACCACCGGGCAGCCCCCCGCCTCCTCCCTGGCCACCGCTCCGACAGGGCAGCGACTCGCGTCATTCCCGACCACCGCTCCGGCGGGGCAGCGCCCCGCGTCCTCCCCGACGGCCGGCCGGCCGGGTCGGTCCAGCGGGCCGGTCACCACCTCCGAGACGTCCGGGCCGCCGGCCGCGGCCGCCGCCCGGATGCGGGCCAGGGTCGCGGCGCTTCCCCCGGCCCTCGACACCCCCGGAGTCGACGAGACGGAGGCCGCCCGTGATCCGCGCGCCGCCGGAGAGGGCGAGTTCGGGCTGGGCCGGCTGCTGCGCGGCCACCGCCTGCCGCTGGCCGCGGGGCTCGCGCTCGTCGTCGCCGACGCGCTCGCCGGGCTGACCCTGCCCGTCGTGCTGCGCGACGGTATCGAGGGCGGCGTGCAGCACCTCGCCCTCGCCACCGTCGGCACGGCCGCGCTCGCCGCGCTCGCCGTGGTGCTCGTCCAGTACACCGTCCAGTGGGGCGCGGTCCGCGTCAACGGACGGACCGGGGAGCGGCTGCTGTACGCGCTGCGGATACGGGTCTTCGCACATCTGCACCGGCTGGGGCTCGACCACTTCGAGAACGAGGCGTCGGGCCGCACCCTGACCCGGATGACGACCGACGTCGACTCGCTCTCCTCCTTCCTCCAGACCGGGCTGATCAGCGTGCTCGTCAGCGGCCTGACCCTGGTCGGCGTGCTCGTCGCGCTCGCCGTCGCCGACGCCGGGATGCTGCTCGTCGTCCTCCTGGTGCTGCCGCCGGTCCTCCTCGCCACCGCCGTCTTCCGCAGGGTCTCCGCGCGCAGCTATGCCGAGGCCCGGGAACGGCTCGCCGTCGTCAACGGCGCGCTCCAGGAGGGCGCCGCCGGTATGCGTACCGTTCAGGCGTTCCGCCGCGAGCGGTCCGTCGTCGCCGCGTTCGCCCGGCACAGCGACGCCTATCGACGGGCCCGGGTCCGCGGACAGCTCCTGTCCGCGCGCTACTTCCCGTTCATCCAGTTCCTCGCCGCCTGCGTCACCGCCGCGGTCCTGGCGGTCGGAGCGCACCGGGTGGCCGCGGGCGCCATGACGGTCGGTGCCCTCGTCGCGTACCTCCTCTACATCGACCTGTTCTTCGTGCCGGTCCAGCAGCTGTCCCAGCTGTTCGACGGATACCAGCAGGCACGTGTGTCGCTGCTGCGGATCCGGGACCTGCTCGGGCTGCGCAGCACCACACCGGCCGCCGCCGTCGCGCTGCCCGTGCGGTCGCTGCGGGGCGAACTGGTCTTCGACGACGTGGACTTCCACTACGGTGGCGGCCGTCCGGTGCTGAGCGGGATCCGGCTGCGCATCCCGCAGGGACAGACCGTCGCGTTCGTCGGCCCCACGGGTGCCGGGAAGTCGACCCTGGTCAAGCTGGTCGCCCGGTTCCACGACCCCACCGGCGGAGCCGTCCGCCTCGACGGGACCGACCTGCGGCACCTGGAGCTCACCGCCTTCCGGCAGCGGCTCGGCGTCGTCCCCCAGGAGCCGTACCTGTTCGCCGGAACCGTCCGCGAGGCCATCGCCTACGGACGGCCCGACGCCACCGGCACCGAGATCGCCGACGCGGCCCGCCGGGTCGGCGCCCACGAGATCATCAGCGCCCTCGACGACGGCTACGACCACCGGGTGGCCGAGGGCGGACGCAACCTCTCGGCCGGACAGCAGCAGTTGATCTCGCTGGCCCGCGCCGAACTCGTCCGCCCCGACATCCTCCTGCTCGACGAGGCCACCGCGGCCCTCGACCTGGCCACCGAGGCCCTGGTCAACGCGGCCACCGAGCGCCTCGTCGCCGGCCGTACGGCCCTGATCGTCGCCCACCGTCTCAGCGTCGCCTCGCGCGCCGACCGGATCGTCGTCGTCGACGGCGGCCGGGTCCGCGAGGACGGCACCCACGACGAACTGCTGGCCCTGGACGGGGTCTACGCCGCGATGTGGCGGGCCTCCCAGGGACACCCGACCGCGGTTCCCGCCCACGATTCCTACGAACGGAACGCCTCATGAGCGCCACCATCCTGCCGGCAGACCCCGGCCCCCAGGCCGACGACCGGGTCGACGACCGGGCCAAGCGGGTCGTCCTCGCCCAGCCGCGCGGCTTCTGCGCCGGCGTACGCCGCGCCATCGGCATCGTGGAACGCGCCCTCGACCTCCACGGAGCCCCGGTGTACGTGCGCAAGGAGATCGTGCACAACCACCACGTCGTGGCGGAACTGGAGAAGCGCGGAGCCCGGTTCGTCGACAGCGAGCAGGAGGTGCCCGAGGGCGCGGTCTGCGTGTTCTCCGCCCACGGCGTCTCGCCCGCGGTGCGCAGCGGCGCGGCGGACCGCCGGCTCGACGTCATCGACGCCACCTGCCCGCTGGTCTCCAAGGTGCACCAGGCGGCCGTCCGCTACGCCCGCGACGGACGGACCATCCTGCTGGTCGGCCACGCGGACCACGAGGAGGTCGAGGGAGTCCGGGGCGAGGCCCCCGAGCGCACCATCGTGGTCGAGAGCGAGGAGGACGTCGCCGCCCTCGACCTGCCGGACGACGCCCCGGTGGCGTTCCTGACCCAGACCACCCTGTCGTTCGACGAGACCCGGCGGGTCGTCGACGCGCTGCGCGCCCGGTTCACCGACCTCGCGGGCCCGGCCGACGGCGACATCTGCTACGCCAGCCAGAACCGGCAGAACGCCGTGAAGGCCCTCGCCCGCCGCAACGACCTCGTCCTGGTGGTCGGCTCGCGCAACTCCAGCAACTCGATCCGCATGGTCGAGGTCGCCCGGGAGCACGGCAGCGCCGCCCACCTCGTCCCGGACGCCGGCCACCTCGACGAGTCCTGGCTCGCCACCGCGTCCGCCATCGGCGTCAGCTCCGGTGCCAGCGCCCCGGAGATCCTCGTCCGCGGGCTCGTCGACCGGCTCGCCGAGCTCGGTTACGAGAACGTCGAACTGGACGACGGCATCGCCGAGGACGTCGTCTTCTCCATGCCCGCCCGGCTGGCCGACCCCGTCACGGGCCGGGCCCCCCGGACCCCGCTGGCCGATGAGGCCCTGTGACCAGAACAGGATCTGTCATGACGTCGATCGAGTCGGTCCACTGCCCCCAGGACCTGCGCGCCCTCACCACCCGTCAGACCGAGGAGCTCGCCGCCGACATCCGGCGGCTCCTCGTGGAGGAGGTGACGCGCACCGGCGGTCACCTCGGCCCGAGCCTCGGCGTGGTCGAGCTGACGCTCGCCCTGCACCGGGTCTTCGAGTCGCCGCGCGACCACATCCTGTGGGACACCGGCCACCAGACCTACCCCCACAAGATCATCACCGGTCGTGCCGCCGCCTTCGCGACCCTGCGCCAGCCCGGCGGACTGTCCGGCTACCCCTCGCGCGGCGAGTCCGCCCACGACCTCATCGAGAACTCCCACGCCTCCACGGTCCTGTCCTACGCCGACGGCCTGGCCAAGGCCCACCGGCTGCGGGGCGTCACCGACCGCGCCGTCGTCGCGGTCATCGGCGACGGCGCCCTCACCGGCGGCATGGCCTGGGAAGCCCTGAACAACCTCGCGGACGGCGCCGACCGCCCGGTGGTCGTCGTCCTCAACGACAACACCCGCTCCTACGCCCCCACCGTCGGCGGCATCCCCGCCCACCTGGCCCGGCTGCGCGACGAGGACCGCCCCCCGCACAGCGTCTTCGAGAACCTGGGACTCGCGTATGTCGGCCCCGTCGACGGGCACGACATCACCGCCCTGGAGGAGGCCCTGCGTCACGCGGCCGGTCTCGGCCGGCCCGTCGTCGTCCACTGCCTGACCGAGAAGGGACGCGGCCACGCCCCCGCCGAACAGGACGAGGCGGACCGCTTCCACGCCGTACGCCCCCGGCCGGCCGAGCCGGCCCCGTCCCGTCCCTCCCGGGGACCGGCCTGGACCGACGTGTTCGGCGAGGAGCTGGCCGAACTCGGCGAGGAGCGCCCGGACGTGGTCGCGCTCACCGCGGCCATGCTCGCCCCCACCGGCCTCGCCCCCTTCGCCGAGCGCTTCCCCGACCGCACCTTCGACGTGGGCATCGCCGAGCAGCACGCCGTCACCTCGGCCGCCGGTCTCGCCCTCGGCGGACTGCACCCCGTGGTGGCGCTGTACGCGACGTTCCTGAACCGGGCCTTCGACCAGATGCTGCTCGACGTCGCCCTGCACCGCGCCCCGGTCACCTTCGTCCTCGACCGGGCCGGTGTCACCGGCGACGACGGTGCTTCCCACAACGGCATGTGGGACCTGTCGCTGTTCCAGATGGTCCCCGGCCTGAGAGTGGCCGCCCCGCGCGACGCCGCGACCCTGCGGCGCGCGCTGCGCGAGGCCCTCGCCGTCCAGGACGGGCCCACCGCGCTGCGCTTCCCCAAGGGCACCACCGGTCGGGACATCCCCGCCGTCGCCACGCTCGACGGCATGGACGTCCTGCGGCAGGCCGCCTCGGGCGCCCGGGACGTCCTGCTCGTCTCCGTGGGCGCGATGGCCGGCGTCTGCCTGGACGCGGCCGACCGCCTCGCCGAGCACGGCTTCGGCGTCACCGTCGTCGACCCCCGCTGGATCACCCCCGTACCCGCCGCTCTGGTGGAGCTGGGCCTCGGCCACTCCTTCGTCGCCACCGTCGAGGACGGCGGACGCAGCGGCGGCGCGGGAGCCGCGATCGCCCAGGCCCTCGCCGACGCGGGCGCCCGCACCCCCACCCGCACCTTCGGACTGGCCCAGCGCTTCCTCGACCACGGCCGCCGTGACGACATCCTCGCCGCCCACGGCCTGACCGGACGCCACATCGCGCGTGCCGTCGTCGAGGCGCTCGCCGGCCGCGACGACTCCGTCACCTTCGACCAGCTCGCCCCGCAGCCCGTCGGCGCCGGCCGCTGAACCGCCCGCCCCTCACCCGTACCAGAGCAGGAGACTCCCCATGACGGTCGCGCTCGGCATCCCGTCGATGCCCGCCCCGGTCCTCGGCGCCCGCCGCCCCACCCGACAGCTCCAGGTCGGCAGCGTGGGCGTGGGCAGCCGGTCACCGATCTCCGTGCAGTCCATGACCACCACGCTCACCTCGGACGTCAACGCCACCCTCCAGCAGATCGCCGAACTGGCCACCGCCGGCTGCGACATCGTCCGGGTCGCCTGCCCGTCCCAGGACGACGCGGACGCGCTGTCCGTCATCGCCGCCAAGTCGCCGATCCCGGTGATCGCCGACATCCACTTCCAGCCGCGCTACGTCTTCGCCGCGATCGAGGCGGGCTGCGCCGCCGTCCGCGTCAACCCCGGCAACATCAAGAAGTTCGACGACCGCGTCAAGGACATCGCCCGGGCCGCGAAGGAGCACGGCACCCCCATCCGTATCGGCGTCAACGCCGGTTCCCTCGACGCCCGCCTGCTCGCCAAGCACGGCAGGGCCACCCCCGAGGCCCTCGTCGAGTCCGCCCTCTGGGAGGCGTCCCTCTTCGCCGAACACGACTTCCACGACCTCAAGATCTCCGTCAAGCACAACGACCCCGTCGTCATGGTCCGCGCCTACGAACTCCTCGCCGAGGCATGCGACTACCCCCTCCACCTCGGAGTCACCGAGGCCGGCCCCGCCTTCCAGGGGACCGTGAAGTCCGCCGTCGCCTTCGGCGCGCTCCTCCGCCAGGGCATCGGCGACACCATCCGCGTCTCCCTCTCCGCGCCCCCGGTCGAGGAGGTCAAGGTCGCCACCCAGATCCTCCAGTCCCTCAACCTCCGCCCCCGCAGGCTGGAGATCGTCTCCTGCCCGTCCTGCGGCCGTGCCCAGGTCGACGTCTACAAGCTCGCCGAGGAGGTCACCGCCGGCCTCGACGGCATGACCGTCCCGCTGCGCGTCGCCGTGATGGGCTGCGTCGTCAACGGCCCCGGCGAGGCCCGCGAGGCCGACCTCGGCGTCGCCTCCGGCAACGGCAAGGGCCAGATCTTCGTCAAGGGCCAGGTCGTCAAGACCGTCCCCGAGTCGAAGATCGTCGAGACCCTCATCGAAGAGGCCCTCAAGATCGCCGACACCTTCGACCCCTCCGTCCTCGGCGCCCCCGACGTCGTCGCCGTCGCCTGACGCCCCCACCCGGCGGCCCCCTCGGTGTGAGTTCCGAGACACCCGGGGAGACCGACCGGACATGCCAGGAGTTGTACGCTGCGGAGACCGCCCCTGACCTGAGGCCAGGTCAGCACGTGTCCAGCAGCGGACCGGACCGGACTGGACCGGTTCCTGCCGATGCCGGCCTCCGGGTGCGGTCTCAGGGGCGGGGTCGATCCGGTGGCCTCCGGACGCCGACGTGCCGCCCCCTTGCTGTTCGATTCGCCGGTACGTCGTCGCGCCAACGGCCTCCTTACGCGAGTGCCGGTTTGGCGCGGGATGGTGATCAGGTGATGCGGGAGCTCGGGGACGGGACGGAGGGCCGGGGCGGGCGATTCCGCCTGGTGGGCCGGCGGAGGCAGCTCGGGCAGCTGCTCGCCGCGGTGCGCCGGCCGCCCGCGGTCGTGCTGGTCGAAGGAGAGGCCGGCGTCGGCAAGTCCCGCCTGATCCGCGAGGCGTCGGTCGAGCTCGCCACCGAGCGGCACCAGGTGCTGACCGGCTACTGCCACCCGCTGCGCGAGCCGTTCCCGTACGGGCCGGTGGTCGACGCGCTGCGCAAGGCCGACCTGACGGGCGCCCCCGCCTTCCCGCCGACCGCCGGCGCCCTGGCGCCGCTGCTGCCCGACCTGGCCGACCGGCTCCCGCCCCCGCCCGCGTCCCCGGCCGACCCACCCGGCCGGCGGTTCCGGCTGCTCCAGGGCGTGCGGTCGTTCCTGACCGGGCTCGGCCCCACGACGCTGGTCGTCGAGGATCTGCACTGGGCCGACGAGGCCACCCGCGACCTGCTCCTGCTCCTCGCCCGCGACCTGCCGCCCCGGCTGAGCCTCGTGCTCACCTACCGGGCCGAGGACCTGCCGCCGGGAGGCACCGTGCTCGGCGCCGCCTACCGCCATCCGCCCGGCACCGACGGCGCGGTGATCCGGCTCGGCCCGCTGGCGGAGTCCGAGGTCCGGGAGCTGGCGTCCGCCGCACTGGGACCGCACGCCACCACCACCCTGGGCACCGCCCTGTACCGGCGCAGCGAGGGCCTGCCGCTGGTCGCCGAGGAGGACCTGATCACCCTCGCCGAGTACAGCGGAACCCATGGATACGGCGAGGCGGTGGAACGACTGCGGGTCGCGGACGCCCCGCGCGCCCTGCGCGAGACGGTCATCGAGCGCCTCGGCACGCTGTCGCCGCAGGCCAACGCGCTGGCCGAAGCGGCAGCCGTGCTCGCGACCCCGGCGTCCGAGGAGTCGCTGACCGCTCTGGCCGGGCTGGGCGAGGAGCAGGGCGCCGGGGGACTGACCGAGCTGCTCCGGGCCTCCCTCCTGCGCGAGGCGGACCAGGGCGCGTACGTGTTCCGCCATGTGCTCGGCCAGCAGGTCGTCTACCGGAACATTCCCGGCCCCGCCCGGCGGCGCCTGCACCTGCGCGCGGTCGACGCCCTGCGAAGCCGTACTCCGGCGCCGTCGGTGCAGATCGCCCACCACACCCTGGCGGCGGGAGACCGGGCCGGCTGGCTGCTGTGCGCGCGGGACGCCGTCGACGAGGCGATCGCCGTCCGCGACGGCGGCACGGCGGCCACGCTGCTCCGCCAGATGCTCGACCGGCCGGAGCTGACGGGCGAGGCACGCTCGCGGGCGGCCCTGGACCTGGCCGGGATCGCCGCCTCCAGCGTCGACTTCCGCACCGACGCCCGGCTGCTGCGCCGACTCCTCGGCGACCCCGGGCTGTCCGAGGACGTCCGCGGTGAGATCCGCCTCGGCCTGGGTCTCGGCATGCTGAACGAGAACGCCGACCCCGCCGGGTTCGACGAGGTCGAACGGGCCGTCGGCGAACTGGAGACCTGCCGCCCCGAGCGCGCCGTGCGGGCCATGGTCGCGCTGGCTCTCAAGGAGACGGAGGGGCCCGCGTACACCCATGCCTGGCTGGAGCGTGCCGAGGCCGTGGTCCGCGACAGCGCGAACGAGGCGCTGAGGGCGGCGGTCCGCGCCACCCGGCTGACCCTGATGGCCTGCCAGGGTGACGTCCGGCTCTGGGAGTCGGTCGCTTCGCTGCCCCGTCGCACGGAGGACCGGGAGGTGCTCCGCCAGACGGGGCGCGCCCTGCAGAACGTCGCCGACACCGCCGTCTACCTCGGGCACGACCGGCGCGGCGCCGCCCTGGCGGCCGAGGCCGGGCAGGTGGCGGCCCGGGTCGGCAGCACGATCTCGGAGTTCCTGTCCCGCGGCACGCTGCTGCGGCTCGACGCCTTCGCCGGCCGGTGGGAGGGGCTGGAGGAGCGTCTGGACGCGCTGGTCGACGGCTACCCGACCGCGGTCGCCGCCCATGCCGAGCGGGCCCTGCTGGCCGGGACCCTGGCCACGTCCCGGGGTCGGTACGCCAGAGCGGAGAAACTGTACGAGGAGGCCGCGAAGGCCGGCGCCGGCCTGCTGCTGGTGGGCCCGGAGCTGCGGGCGGCCGCCGGCCTGAGCAACGTCCACCTGGCCAGGGGCGACGCGCCGCGGGCCCGGGCGGTCGCGGAGCGGGCGGTCGCCACGGCCCGGCGGACCGGCGCCTGGCCCCGGTCCGCCGGGCTGCTGTCGGCCGCGGTCGAGGCGGCGCTGGCCTGTGGCGGCCGTGCGGACGCCGAGCGGCTGGCAGCCGAGGCCGGGCACGGCATCCTCGGACGTGACGCCCCCGCTGTCGCCGCCGACCTGGAGACCGTCCACGGCCTGCTGTGCCGGGAGGCCGAACCCGAAGCCGCCGCCCGGCACTTCGCCGCCGCGGCGGCCGGGTGGCAGGAGATCGGCCGGCCGTACGAGAGGGCCCGCGCGTGCGAACGGCAGGGCGGGGCCCTGCGGGGAACCGACCCCGGCGCGGCGGCCGGGCCGTTGACCGAGGCGGTGGCGCTCTTCACGGAGCTGGGCGCCACCGCGGACGCCGGGCGCTGCGGGCGGGTCCTGCGCGACCTCGGCGTCGCCCGCCGCGGCCCCGGCCGGCGGGGGTACGGGGGCAGCCTGTCACCGCGCGAGCACGAGGTCGCCGAGCTGCTCGCGGCCGGTGCCACGAACCAGGGCATCGCCGAGGCGCTCTTCCTGTCGCCGCGGACGGTGGAGAACCACGTCGCCAAGGTGCTGCGGAAGCTCGGCACGGACCGCAAACGGGTCGCGGCCGCCTACCCGGGGCGTGCGGACGCCGGGTGACCCGGTCCCCGACGGCCGTGACCGCCGCCCGGGGCACCGGGCGGCGAGGGGGTGACGGCGCGACGGCACGCGCCGGGCACGAGGCGGCGCGTGCCGCCGCGGCGGGCTTCTCCCCGCGGTGGGCCGACGGGGAGGGGAACGGCGACGGCGGCGACCGGTGCTCGTCGCCCGCCTGCCCGCCTGCCCGCCTGCCCGCCTGCCCGCCCGGTCAGGCGGGCAGGCCGACGGCGCGTTCGCGGTTGCGCCGCTGCTGGATCACCACGGCGGCGACCAGGAGGGTCCCCTGGGCGACGTTCTGCCAGAAGCTGTTGATGCCCTGGACGGTGAGGCCGTTCTGGAGGGCGCCGAGCAGGGCGACGGCGAGCAGGGTGCCGCCGATGCCGCCCTTGCCGCCCTTGAGAGCGCAGCCGCCGAGTGCGGCGGCGGTGATGGACTGGAGCTCGAGTCCTTCGCTGCCGGACACCGGCTGACCGCTTCCGGTGCGGGCGGTGAGCAGGACACCCGCGAGGGCGGCGACCGCGCCGCTGAGTGCGTAGGCGGAGATCAGGTACTTGTTGAGGTTGATACCGGCCAGGCGGGCGGCGGTGTCATTGCCGCCGATGGCGTAGATGTTGCGGCCGATGTCGGTGTAGGTGAGCAGCACGTGGACGGCGGCGGCCACCAGGATCAGGATCCAGATCATGGTGGGCAGGCCGGCGATCTTCCCGCGGCTGAGGAAGACGAAGACCGGGTCGCCGAGCACGTACCCCTGGGCGCGGCCGTCGGAGACGAGCTGGGCGACGCCCTTGTAGGCGGCGAGGCCGGCGAGGGTGGCGATGGTGGGGTTGACCCGGCCGTAGATGATCACGACGCCGTTGAACAGGCCGACGGCCGTGCCGACGGCGAGTGCGCAGCCGATGCCCGCCGGGGCGCTGGAGCCCGCCGCGGTGAACACCATGGCGCTGACCACGGAGGCCAGGCCGGCCTGCGAGCCGACCGAGATGTCCAGGCCGCCGCAGATGATGACGACGGTCTGGACGACGGCGAGCAGCCCGGCGATGGTGGCGGCCTCGGCGATCACCTGGATGTTGTCCCAGCCGAGGAAGTTGGGGTTGAGCGAGCCGAACAGGGCGACGACGACGGCGAGGGCACCGATCAGGCTGAGGTTCTGGCCGCCGACGGAGCCGAGCAGCGCCCGGGCGCGGTCGGGCCGCTGCGGTGCGGTGGTGGGGGCGGTGCTGGTGGTCATGGCTTCTGTGCTCCGGTGCTGGCGTGGCGGTCGGTTCGGGAGTCGGTGGTCAGGTCGTCGGCCATCGCGAGGGCGAGGACTGCCTCCTCGGAGGCTTCGGAGCGGCTGAGCTCTCCGGTGACCCGGCCGTTCTGCATGACGACGACGCGGTCGGCGAGGCCGAGTACCTCGGGGAGTTCGGAGGAGATGACGAGCACCGCGACGCCGTCGCGGGCGAGGTCGGCGATGATCTGGTAGATCTCGGCCTTGGCACCGATGTCGACGCCACGCGTGGGCTCGTCCAGGATCAGCAGATCGGGTCGGCGGGCCAGCCAGCGGGCGAGTACCACCTTCTGCTGGTTGCCGCCGGACAGGGTCCGCACCTCGGTCTCGATCGAGGGGGCGCGCACCCTCAGACGGTCGGCGTAGCGCTGGGCGAGGTCCTTCTCCTCGCGGAGTCTGACGAAGCGCCTGCGGCGCAGCCGTTCGAGGCTGACCAGCGAGGTGTTGTCCCGGATGGTGCGGTGGAGGAACAGCGCCTGGGCCTTGCGCTCCTCGGGCGCGAGGCCGATGCCGGCCCGGATCGCCCGGCGCGGGCTGCCGAGGCGCAGCGGTCGACCGGAGAGGAGGACCGTGCCGGCGCGGATCGGCGCGTCACCCGCCAGGGCGAGGGCGAGCTCGGAACGGCCGGCGCCGATCAGGCCCGCCAGGGCGACGACCTCGCCGGCGTGGACGGTGAGCGACACGTCGTGGACGTCGTCGGTGCAGAGGCCGTCGGCCTGGAGCACCACCCGCTCGGTGGCCACGTTCTGACGGACGAACAGGTCGGCCAGGTCGCGGCCGACCATGAGCCTGACCAGGTCGCTCTCGTCCGTCTCGGAGGCGTCCGCGACACCGGCGAGCGTGCCGTCGCGCAGGACCGCGATCCGGTCGGCGAGTCGGAAGATCTCCTTCATCCGGTGGGAGACGTAGACGACCGCGATGCCCTGCGAGCGCAGGCGCTCGATCAGGGCGAAGAGTGCTTCGACCTCGTGCTCGGAGAGCGAGGAGGTGGGCTCGTCGAAGGCGATCACGCGGGCCGGGGTGTCGCCGGTCAGGGCGCGCAGGATCTCGACCAACTGGCGCTGTGCGGCGGTGAGTTCCGATCCGAGCAGATCGGGGTCGAGGACCTTGGTGAAGCCGAGGCGATCCAGGTCGGCGGTGATCCGGCGGCGTAGCTCGGCACGGTCGAGACGGCGGCCCGCGCGGCGCGGCAGGGCGCCGGCGTAGACGTTCTCGGCGACCGACACGTGCGGGATGATCTCCGGCTCCTGGGGGATGATCCGGATCCCGGCCTGCCGGGCGTCGATCGGCGACGTCAGGTCGAGGACCTCGCCGTCGAGCAGGACCCGGCCCTCGCTGGGCCGGTGGTCGCCGGTCAGGATGCGCAGCAGGGTGGACTTCCCGGCGCCGTTCTCGCCCATCAGGGCGGTGACCTGCCCGGGCGGGAAGTTCAGGTCGATGCCCCGCAGCGCCTGGACGGCGCCGAAGCGTTTGCCGACGTTCTCTGTGGTCAGGCCGGGCGGGTGAGCCGGCGCGGCGGGCGAGCGGCTGGGTGTGGTCATCTTGGCCTCAACTGGCGTTGCGGTACGGGTGGGACGGGAGGGGCGGCGGCGGCCGTGCCCGCCCGCCGGGCGGTATGGAGAGCGGGTGCTGCCGGGCGGCCGGGAGCGCCGGTGCGGTCGGGCAGTCCGGAGCGCGGGTGCTGCGGGGCGGTCCGGAGCACCGACGCGGCCGTGTGGTCGGGAGCGCCGGTGCGGCCGGGCGGGTAGGAGAGCCGGTGCGGCAGGCGGGGGTCGTGGGCCGCACCGGCTCTCGGCTGTGGGTCAGCCGCAGCTGACGCCCGCGGCCTGCCAGGTGGCGGCGTCGACCATCTTGGTCGGGGCGAACGCCTCGGCGGGGAAGTCCTTGCCGTTCTTGAGCTTGTCGTACATGGTCTGGACGGCGAGGGCGCCGACGTCCTTGCCGTTGATGAACAGCGCGGCCTTCATCCCGGACGGCTTGCCCGACTTCCACTCCTTGCAGGCGAGGTACGCGCCGAGGCCGACGCCGTCGATGTCCTGCGGGGCGATCCCGGCGTTCCGCAGCGCGGTGACGCCGCCCTGGACGTTCTCGTCGTTGCAGCCCCAGACCACCCAGTGCTTGACGCCGGGGTTGGCGGTGACGGTCGCCGCGACCTTGTCCTGGGCGCCGGTGGGGGTGTTGTCGGTGGCGACGTCGAGGGTCCGCACGCCCGGGACCGCCGCGTCGAAGGCCGCACCGGCGGCCTTGACGCGGTCGCCGCAGACGGTGACGTCCTGCTTCCACGCGGAGATGATCCGGGTGTCCGCGGCCGTCCAGCCGGCCTTCTTGTACTCCTCGGCGGCCCGCTTGCCGACCTCGGCCCCCATCTGTTCGCCGCTGAAGCCGATGCGCGGCACCAGGTCGCCCTTGGCGCAGGAGGCGGGGGAGGGGCCGGTCGCGCAGACCTGGTCGTCGGAGGTGAGCAGCGCGACCTTGGCGTCCCGGGCCGTCTGCACGATCTGCGGGCCGACCGCCGGGTCCGGGACCACGACGATCAGACCGTTGCTCTTCTGCGCGATCGCCGACTGCACCTCGCCGACCGTCTTGTTGGCGTCGCTGCCGAGGTTGACCACCTTGAGGTCGATGCCGAGCTCGGCGGCCTTGGCCTTCGCTCCGTCGGCCTCGCCGACGAAGTACTCCTGGTCGCCCTGCTTCTGCAGGTAGGTCAGCGAGATCTTCCCGCTGACGGGTGCGGCCTGGCTGTCGGAACCGCCGGTGGTCCGGCCCGAGGAGCAGGCGGTCAGGCCGAGGACGGTGGACAGTCCCAGCGCGGCGGCGGGGAGCAGGCGGGCGCGGGCACGGGACATGGGGCGACTCCAGAGGGGGATGAGTGAGACGAGCGGATCCAAACACAATCGACCACATCTCATCACTTTCAAACGTGATGTGTCTCAGCAAAACCGCCGGTTCGCCTCGCCGTCAAGAGCCCGAAACATTCGACTCCCGCCCGATATCGCTTCGTTATCGATACCTATGGAATGGGATACCCAGGAAATTCGAATTCATTGAATGAGTATCCGGAGTCGAGGACATACGGATGGTTTTTCGGCCGCCCCGTGGCCGACGGTGGATCACCTGATGCCGAGGGCGGAGAGGCGGACACATGGAGCGACCACCCACCCCGGACGGGACCGCCGGAGTCGGCAGGTACCCCCACGTCGGCCACGGCCCAGAGCTGGGCCGGCTACTCGACGCGATCCGCACGCCGCCGGCGGTGGCGCTGGTCGAAGGCGAGGCGGGCGCCGGCAAGTCACGACTGGTCGCCGAGGCGGCCGCCGTGTTGCGCGCCGAGGGCATCCCGGTCCTCTCCGGCCTCTGCCATCCGCTGCGCGAGCCCTCCCCGTACGGGCCGTTGGCCGATGCCCTCGACAAGGCCGATCCCTGGCTCGGCGACACCGTCCTCCCCCGGGCGGCCGCCCCGCTGGTCCGTCTGCTGCCCGGGCTGGCGGATCGGCTGCCGCGGGGGAGCACCGGTGCCGGCCGGCACCCGGCCGGGCCGACCGAATTGCTCGCGGCGATGCGCGCCCTGCTCCGCGCGCTCGGCCCGGCCGTGCTGGTCGTCGAGGACCTCCAGTGGGCCGACGACGCCTCGCGCGACCTGCTCCTGCTCCTCGCCCGCGACCTCCCGGAACAGCTGAGCCTGGTCCTCACCCACCGCACCGAGGACCTCCCGCCCGGTCGGCTTCCGCTCGGCTCCGCCTACCGCCGTCCGCCCGGCGCCGGCGGCACGACCATCGGCCTCCGGCCCCTGACCGTCGCCGATGTCGGGGAGCTGGCCACGGCGGCACTCGGCAGGCCGGTCACCGGAGCGCTGGTCGCGGCCCTGCACGAGCGCAGCCAGGGCCTGCCGCTGGTGGCGGAGGAAGACCTCGCCATGCTCGGCGAGACCGCACCCGGCGGGCTCGTACCCGGCGGCCCGGGGGCGGAAGAGGAGGTGCTGCGGCTGCGCGGCGCGGCCGTACCCCGTGGCCTGCGCGAGGCGGTCTGCGAACGGATCGCCGGACTGTCCCCGGCGGGCGCGGGGATCGTCGAGGCGGCGGCGGTCCTCGCCGGTCCCGCCGAGGAGCCGCTGCTGGCCGAGGTCGCCGGTCTCGATCCGGACCCCGGCGGCCGCGGGCTGGTCGAGGCCCTGCGCGGGGCCCTGCTCCGCGAGGTCGGCGGCCAGTGCTACGGCTTTCGCCACCCGCTTGCCGCACGGGCCGTGTACGAGCTCGTGCCGCTGCCGCGCCGGCTCCGCCTGCACCGGCGTGCCGTCCAGGCCCTGGAGCGGTGGACCCCTGTTCCGCGGGCGCGGATCGCCCACCACCGGCTGGCCCTCGGAGAGCGGGCCGCGTGGCTGGGTCTGGCCGAGGAAGCGGCCGCCGAGGCCGCGGGCAACGGCGACCCGGCGACCGCCGTGACGCTGCTGTGCGGCGTCCTCGACCAGCCCGGCCTGGACCCGGTCCGGTACGACCGGGCGGCGCTCGCTCTCGCCCGGATCGCCGCCGACGGCCTGGGCCGTGCGGTGGACACGGTCCGGCTGCGGTCCCTCCTGGTGGCGCCGGGACTTCCCACCGCTGCCCGTGGTGCCGTCCGGCTCGCCCTGGGGCTGGTGCTGCTCGACCGCGACGGGGACCGGACCGGCATCACCGAACTGCGCACGGCCGTACCCGAGCTCGTCGGCCACCCGGAACCGGCCGCCCGCGCCGCGCTCGCCCTCGCCCTGGACGAGTCCGAGCCCCCCGACCGGTCCCGGAAGTGGCTCGAACGTGCCGAGAGCGCGCTCGACGGCAGCCCCGACGCCGACGCCGACTTCGATGCCGATGCCGATGCCGATGCCGATGCCGATGCCGATGTCGACGTCCGCGCGGCCGTGCTCACCACGCGGCTCGCCCTGCGCTGCGGACAGGGTGACCCGTCCGTCTGGCCGCTGCTGGACCGGCTCCCACGCGAGGGCGCGGACGTCGCCGTCCGCAGGCGGACCGCGCGCGCCCTGGGCGACGCGGGCGAGGGCGCCACGGCGCTCGGACACGACCTCCGCGCGGCCGGACTGCTCGCCGAGAGCGTCCGTCTGGCCGGACTCACCGACACCCCGGTGCTCGCCCTCCACGGTCGGGCCGGCCTGCTCCGCCTCGACCTCCTCGCCGGTCGCTGGGACGGCCTGGAGGAGCGTTTCGACTCGCTGGCCGCCGACACCTCGGCCGCCGGCTGCCCCGGTCTCGCGCGGCCCGACGCCGAGCGGTCGCTCGCCCTGGGCCTGCTGGCCGCGGCCCGCGGGCGGAGCGGACAGGCGCTGCACCACCTCGCCCGCACGGGGCCGCCGACGGCGCACCGGTCCACCGCTTCGGTGGCGCTGCGCACGGCCGCCGGACTCGCAGCGGTGCTGCTCGCCCAGGGCGCGCCGCAGGAGGCGATGGCGGCGGCCGAGCCCGCGGCCGCCCTGCTGCGCCGCGGCGCCACGTGGCCGAAGGCGAGCGGACTGGTCCCGGTGGCGGTCGAGGTGGCGCTGGCCTGCGGGGACCGTGCCTTCGCGGAGCGCCTCGCCGCCGACGCGGAACAGGCGCTGCGCGGCCTGGACGCCCCGGCGGCCGACGCCGAACTGCAGCTCGCCCGGGGCCTTCTGCTGCTCGACGCCGAGCCCGGTTCCGCGGCCGGGCACTTCGCCGCAGCCCGGCGGATGTGGCGGAGCATCGGCCGGCCGTACGGCGCCGCCCGTGCCGCGGAGCGGAACGGGGCCGCCCTGGCCCTCGCGGACCGGACCCAGGCGGCGGCGGTCCTCGCCGAAGCCGCGGAGGGCTATGCCCGGCTGGGCGCGGCCGGCGACCTGGGCCGCTGCCGGCGGCTGGCGTACGACCTCGGCCTCTCCCGTGCGCCCTCGCCCGGTCGCCGGGGCTACGGCGACCGGCTCTCGCCGCGCGAGCGGCAGGTGGCCGAACTGCTGGCGGGCCGCGCCACCAACCAGCAGATCGCCACCGCGCTGCGCCTCTCCCCGAGGACCGTCGAGAACCATGTGGCGAGCGTGCTCAGAAAACTACGCACCACACGGAAATCCATTTCCCCGGTGCTCGATCGGCAATCGGCGCCGGAGTAATCACGGGCCAGGGCGGGGCGGGCGATCGGAATCATCCGACGGAAAAGCGCGCGACGAACCATTGACCATCGATGCGTCGCACTCTAACGTTCGGACGCGATCGAATCTGTTTACTTTTGAGTGACAGTCGTGTGATCCGCCCACCCACCCGCTCGGAAGAGGTGCGCGGCACGTCGTTTCCCGGCCTCGGACGAAAGGCTTCTTCATGCACGGGCCCCACCGTGTCCTGACCACCCCTGGACGCATCCTCAGAACGGCGGCACTGGCCGCCTCGCTCCTCCTGTTCACCGGACTCGTCGCCGGACCGGCGGCCACCCCCGCCGATGCCGCCGCGCCCCCGGCGGACACCCGGATCACCGTGGACGGCGGCAGCGCCGGCCGGGTCTTCGACGGTGTCGGCGCCGCCAGTGGTGGAGGCGGCAACTCCCGTCTGCTCATCGACTACCCCGAGCCGCAGCGCAGCCAACTCCTCGACTACCTCTTCAAGCCCGGCTACGGCGCCGCTCTCCAGTCGCTCAAGATCGAGATCGGCGGCGACACCAACTCCACCGACGGCGCCGAGGCCAGCTACCAGCACACCAGGGGCGCCGTCGACTGCAACCAGGGCTACGAATGGTGGCTGGCCGAGCAGGCCAAGGCCCGCAACCCGGACATCAAGCTCTACGGCCTCGCCTGGGGCGCGCCCGGCTGGATCGGCGTCGACGACCCGGCCAACCCCTCGCCCGGGAAGCCGTACTTCTGGTCCCAGGACATGATCGACTACATCATGGGCTGGTTCGGCTGCGCCGCCCGGCACCACCTGCCGATCGACTACATCGGCGGCTGGAACGAGCGCGAGTACGACGCCGCCTGGTACAAGAAGCTCAAGAGGACACTGGTCACCGGCGGCCACGCGGACACCAAGGTGGTCGCGGCGGACAGCTACGACTGGGGCCTCGCCACGGCGATGACCGGCGACCCGGAGCTCGCCTCCGCCATCGACGTCCTCGGCATGCACTACCCCTGCGGCTACCTCGGCGCGATGGACACCTGCAACAGCACGGCGGACGCGAAGGCCCTCGGCAAGCCGATCTGGGCCAGCGAGAGCGGCTCCCAGGACTACAACGCCGGCGCCCCGGCGGTGGCCCGCGCCATCAACCGCGACTACATCGACGGCCGGATGACGTCGTACATGAACTGGCCGGTCGTCGCCGCGCTCTACCAGAACCTCTACTTCTCCACCGACGGCCTCTCGCTCGCCGCGCAGCCCTGGTCCGGCAACTACTCCGTCGGCCGGACCACCTGGGTCACGGCGCACACCACCCAGTTCACCCGGCCCGGCTGGAAGTACCTCGACTCGGCGACCGGCTACCTGGGCGGCGACCGTGCCAACGGCAGCTATGTCGCGCTGAGGTCGCCGAAGGGCACCGACTACTCCACGGTCATCGAGACGGTGGACGCCACCGCGCCGCAGACCGCGACCTTCAAGGTCACCGGCGGCCTGTCCACCGGGCGCGTCCACGTCTGGGCGACCGACCTGGCGACCGCCGATCCGTCCGACGACTTCGTCCGTCAGCCGGACGTCAAACCGGTCGGCGGCACGTACACGCTCACCCTCCGGCCCGGCCACGTCTACACGGTGACCACCACCACCGGCCAGGGCAAGGGCATCACCACCCCGCCGGCCCCCGCGCCGCTGAACCTCCCCTACGCCGACGACTTCGACACGCCGGCCGCGACCTCCTCCCCGAAGTACTTCTCCGACATGAACGGCGCCTTCCAGACCGTGCCCTGCGGCGGCGGCCGCACCGCCGCGTGTCTGCGCCAGATGGCCCCGGTCTCCCCGATCCGCTGGACCGACGAGTCGAACAACATGCCGTACACCATCGTCGGTGACAGCAGCTGGGTGAACTACACCGTCAGCGCGGACACCCTGTTCGAGCAGGCCGGCTCCACCGAGGTCCTCGGCCGTGTCAACCGGCAGGGCCGCAACAACGGCGGTCTGAACGCCTACCACCTGAGCCTGAGCAGCACCGGTGCCTGGGCGATCGCCAAGACCGACCTCGCCTGGAACCTCACCACCCTGGCCTCCGGCACCGTCACCGCGCCCGGCCTGAACACCTGGCACCGCATGGCCCTCACCATGCAGGGCTCGACCCTGACCGCCGCGATCGACGGGCAGACGGTCGGCACCGTCACCGACCACTCGTTCACCTCCGGCATGGCCGGCCTGGCCGTGACCGGTTACCGGACGCAGCAGTTCGACGGGTTCGCCCTCACCCCCGGCACCGGCGGCGACGCGTTCACCGGCCCGGTCCCGTCGGGTGTGTCCGGCAAGTGCCTCGACGCCGCCGGCAACTCCTCCGCCGACGGCACCCAGGCCGTCATCCGGAGCTGCGACGGCACCGACCCCGCACAGACGTGGACCTGGGACAACGGCCGGCTGCTGCACGGCGGCAAGTGCCTGGACGTGGTCGGCCAGGGGACGAGCGACGGCACCCTCGTCGACCTGTGGACCTGCAACGGCGGCAGCAACCAGCAGTGGACCCCGCAGGCCGACGGCAGCTTGAAGGGCGTCCAGTCCGGCCTCTGCCTCGACGACCCGGCCGCCAGCACCACGGACGGCACCCAGCTGGTCATCTGGACGTGCAACGGCGGCGCCAACCAGCGCTGGACCCTGCCGTAGCACCACGGTCCACGTCGCGGCGGCCCCGGATCCACCGCGGGCCGCCGCCACGGCGCAGGGCCGGCCGGCCCTCGTCCCGATGCCGCGTCAGCGCGGCCCGTGGGTCTGCAGGAAGACCACCGGGCCGCCGCCCGGCCCGCCCGCCGCGTCGAGTTCGAGCAGGGCGGCGAACGCCTTGGCGGTGTAGGTGCGTTCCAGGGTCAGGCCGGCCTGCGCCGAGGCGCGGGCGAGGGCCTGATCGCCGGCGCTGGTGGGGTGGGCGTAACCGTCCCCCAGCCAGGCCGTCTCGACGCGGATCGCGTCGGCGGCGGGTACGGCGCCGGTCATGTCGGCGCCGCGGGCCCGGAGCAGGGACGCGGAGCGGCGGGCCATCCCGAGGAGCGAGCGGGAGTCCAGCCTCAGGGTGTCGTTGACGACGACGCCGAGGACGCGGGTGCGCAGTCCGGCGAGCCGCAGTCCGAGGGCCAGCCCCGCGGTGGTGCCGCCGGATCCGACGGCGGTGACCAGCCACGCCGGCTCCGGCAGCTCCCCGGCCTCGACCTGCGCGCCCAGCTCCAGGGCGATCTCGACGGAGCCGAGCGTGCCGAGCGGCGAGGAGCCGCCCGGCGGCAGGTAGTACGGCAGGGCGAGGCCGTGGGCGTGTCGGGCGAAGAGCCAGGGTGCGGCCAGGATCAGCCGGCCCTTGGTGTGCAGGAAGTGCAGCGAGGCGCCGGAGGCGCGCAGCCGTTCCAGCTGGGCCCGTACGTGCTCGTCGACGGGGTGGTCGATCAGGCCCAGGGCCACCCCGAGCCCCGCCTCCCGCGCGTACCGGGCGGCGGCGAGGCCCCAGTTGGTGCCGAGGCCGCCGACCGTGAGGATGGTCCTCGCGCCGCGCCGGCGGGCTTCCGGCAGCAGCCACTCCAGCTTGCGGACCTTGTTGCCGCCCCAGCCGCCGTCGCCGTATCCGCTCTCGTCCTTGACCCACAACTCCTCCCGTGTACCCAGCCCCGGCAGCGGCCGCACCGGCGTGGGTGCCGCACCCAGTCGGAGGAACGGCAGCGAGCCGGCCAGTTCGGGACAGCGCCTGTGCAGCAGAGGAGGTCGCATGGAGCGGACGGTAGAGCATCGCGCCCCGGACCGGACCGCTTTCGACACCACCTCAACCGGTCGGCCGCCCGACCCGCCAGGGGCTCCCGGCGCCGTCGCTCCGTGCCACGAGCGAGCCCCCGGCACCCGCCGTCGGCGTGAATCCTGCGACACCTGGGGACGGCTGACTGGGCACGTGAATCGTTGTACGCTCCGAAGACCGCCCTTGACCTGCAGAAAGCAGGCAGGGAGCAGACAGATCGGGAGTTTCTCCGTGTTGCGTACCTTGTTCAAGTCGAAGATCCACCGTGCCACCGTGACCCAGGCGGACCTCCATTACGTCGGGTCGGTGACCGTCGACGCGGATCTGATGGAGGCGGCCGATCTCCTGCCCGGTGAGCTGGTGCACATCGTGGACATCGACAACGGGGCCCGCCTTGAGACGTATGTGATCGAGGGGGAGCGCGGTTCCGGTGTGATCGGGATCAACGGGGCGGCCGCGCATCTGGTGCACCCCGGTGACCTGGTCATTCTCATCAGTTACGCGCAGGTCGAGGACGCGGAGGCGCGGACGTTCGTGCCGCGCGTGGTGCACGTCGACGGCGACAACCGCATCGTGGAGCTGGGAACGGACGCGTCCGCGCCGGTTCCCGGGAGCGACACGGTGCGGGGGCCGCACGCGGTGCCCGCGGCCGGTGTGGTGCCCGCGCAGGTCTGAGCCGAAGGAGAGCACCGGATGGCCGAGCCGGAGATCCGGGACGACCGGGCCAAGGGGCGTCTGGAGGCGTTCGAGGGGGAGACCTTCGTCGGCGTCGTCGTCTACTTCGTTCTCGATGCCGAGCCGCACGCGCTGGTGGCCGTCCACACGATCGTCGAGGACGGGCACGAGGGGAAGGGGATCGCGGGGGCGCTCGTGCGCCGGTTCTACGCGATCGCCGCAGGTGAGGGCGTACCCGTCGTGCCGCTCTGCCCGTACGCGGCCAAGTGGGCCGGACGTCACCCCGAGGAGGCGCCCGTGCCGCCGTCGGACGTGGTCCGCGCGGCGAAGCTCCAGCTCAAGGCCACCCCGGAACTGTGGTGACCGGGCGGGGTTCCCGGCCTGGACGGGCCGGGAGCCCCACCCGGTCACCCGCGCCGGGGGCCTTCCGGCCGTCCGGCCCGGGGGTCCGACCCGAAGCGGGATCCGGTGGGCGGGGGCCTGGACGGCGGGATCCGGTGGGCCGGGGCCCGGACGGCGGGATCCGGCGGGCGGGGGTCCGGGCGGCGGGCCACTCTGGGTAGGGACGAACCCGTCGACCGAGAGGTCCGTGATGACGCACCCGTACCCCGATCCGCTGCCTCCTTCGCCGATCCCGCCGCCGGTGCCCTCGCCACCGCCCGTGCCGCCGCCGAACCCGGTGCCGGTCCCGCCCGAGCCCGGTCCGCCGCAGCCCGGAGGGCCCGTACCGGAACCCGAGCCTCAGCCCCAGCCGGGCCCCGCCGGTCGGGGAGGGGCGTCAACAGGGAGGTGACACAAGAGGCTTGAGCTTCCGCGGAAGCCCTTGTCACGGAGCGTGCGCCACCCCTAACTTGGACGGCTGCTGCTGTGTTCAAGGGGGGCCCACCCATGGCCGTACGCGGACGTCACCGCCGCCACCAGCCGAGCCGGATCAACCGCGCCTCGCTCACCGTCACCGCGGGAGGCGCCGGAATGGCGCTGCCGCTCATCGGGGCGGGCGCGGTGCAGGCGGCCTCGCTCGATGTCTGGGAGAAGGTCGCGGCCTGCGAATCCTCCGCCAACTGGCGCATCAACACGGGCAACGGCTATTTCGGCGGTCTCCAGTTCAGCCAGTCCACCTGGGAGAGCTACGGCGGCACGCACTACGCGCCGCGCGCCGACCTCGCCTCCAAGGACCAGCAGATCGCCGTCGCCGAACGCGTCCTCAAGGGACAGGGGCCCGGTGCCTGGCCGGACTGCGGGCCGCGCGCGGGTCTCGCCCGCGGCGGGCCGGCGCCGGACACCACCGGTCCCGGCCGCACGGCGGCGGGCAAGCCGTCCGGCGGCGGGAACGCGCCCCGGGCCGCCTCCCTGCCGGGGCAGCGCGCCTTACCGGAGCGGCCCGCCAGGCCCGCCGGCCCGACCGACGTGCCGACCGTCCGCGAGATGTACACCGTGACCCCCGGCGACTCCCTGTCGACGATCGCCCGTGACGAACACGTCCGGGGAGGCTGGCAGGGCCTGTACGAGACGAACCGGTCGGTCGTCGGCGACGACCCCGACCTCATCCACCCCGGCCAGCGCCTCACCCTCCGCATCGCCGCGCCCCGGAAGGCGGACGACGCGAAGACCGACGTCCCGGCGAAGACGGCCCGGCCCGCCCAGACCGCCCGGCCCGCGCAGACGGCCAGGCCCGCGCAGACCTCTCCGCCGACCGGGGCGACCCGTCCCGGAGCCCCGTCCGCCAAGCCCCCCGCCACCCGGCCCACGGCCGGACACCCGGTGGCCAAGCCCGGGACGAAGCCCGGGGTGCAGCCGGCGCCGAGACCGGCGGCGAAGCCCGTGACGCGGCCCGCCGCCGGGACCGCCTCGCGACCCGCCGCGACACAGACCACCCGGCCCGCGTCCAAGCCGGTGTCCAGGCCGGCCGCGAAGCCGGTGACGAAGCCCGCCGCGAAGCCGGTGTCCAAGCCCGCCGCGAAGCCGGCCTCCCGACCCCGGCCCGCCGCCGACACCGACGAGGTCCGCTACTCGGCCCCTGTCTCCGCCGACATCGGAACCCGTTACGGCAAGCCCGGCAGCTCCTGGTCCAGCGGCTACCACACGGGCGTCGACTTCCCGGTCCCCACCGGGACGTCGGTCAAGGCCGTGGCCGGCGGCCGGGTCGTCTCCGCCGGGTGGGGCGGGGCGTACGGCTACCAGATCGTGCTGCGCCACGACGACGGCCGGTACAGCCAGTACGCGCACCTCTCCGCGCTCACGGTCCGGGAAGGCCAGCGGGTGCAGGCCGGTCAGCGCATCGCGCGCTCAGGATCGACCGGCAACAGCTCGGGACCGCATCTCCACTTCGAGGTGCGGACGGGTCCCGGGTACGGCTCCGACATCGACCCGCTGGCCTATCTCAGGGCCCGGGGCGTCAGCCTCTGACTCCCGGGCCACCTGCTGCCGGACGTCCGCGGGCGTCCGGACCTCCGTCCCCCGGGCGAGGTCCGGCCCCCGGGCCGCCCCGGACGCCGAAACCGGGGCCGCCGGTGACTCGGACGGTGCCTCCGCCGGCCCGCTCATCCGGTCCAGCATGAGCTGGACGAGTCCGCCCGTGGCCACCGCGCCGCAGATCAGGGCGGCGACGGCGCCGGCCGTGCCGTAACGGAAGCTCTCGCCGAAGAGCGTCAGGCCCACGGCCGCGGCGACGACCGGGTTGACCACGGTGACGGTGGCCAGCGGGGCGGCGAGCCCCGCGCCCCGGTAGGACGCCTGGGAGAGGAGCAGTCCCGTCACGGCGAGGGCCGACAGGACGAGCAGCGCCGGCCACTCGGCGAGCGGATCGCCGGGCGTCCACTCCTCGGCGACCGCCTTGGTGAAGACCGACGCGATGCCGAACGAGACGCCGGCCGCGGCGGCCAGGACGATGCTCCGCAGCACCGACCGGCCCACCAGGCGCGCCACCGTGAACAGGACGGCCACCGCGCCGAAGGTCGCCGCCGCGAGCAGCCACCGCTCGTCGTCGGCCGGCGCCTGTGCCTCGGCACCGCTGGTGAGGCTGAGCAGCCCGGCCAGGCCCGCGGTGGCCATGAGGGCGCCGCGCCAGGCCCGCCGTCCGGCCCTGCGGCCGACGAGGAGGGCCGACAGGGGCAGCGCGAAGACGATCGTGAGCGCGCCCAGCGGCTGGACCAGACTGAGCGGCCCGTAGGCGAGGGCGGCGACGTGCAGCGCCGCTCCGACGCCGTTGAGCATGACCGACCCCCACCAGGCCGGACTGCGCAACGGGGCGTAGCGGGGACCGGCGGCGGAGGCCGCGACCCGTTCCTGCACGATCGCAGCGGAGGCGTAGGCGACCGCCGAGACCAGGGCCAGGAGGACGGACAGCATGAGAGGACTCATACCTTCCACGATCTCTCTTCCCGGCCGATCGCGTCGTCGTACCAGGGGACGTCTTCGCATGTACCCCTGGCGCAGTACGTGGGCTCCGCGTACGCCTCAGGATGTACACCCGCGCAGGTCGGACCGGGTGGAAAGCGACTTTTCAGGTGCCCGGGACGGCCGTCGGGCAGCGCCCGGAACCGACCGTGGAATCGATTCCGGAACAAAGGGGCGCGCGCCTCGCGGCTACGGTGGGCGGCGAGCCGCGACGGCGGCTCCCTCCAGGCGCGGACGGGCCCGGACGGACGGCGGGGCGACAGGACCGGGGGCAGACGCGTGGATCTCGTCGAGAGCGGGTCGGTGGGCGGGTTCTTCGCCCTGCGCACCACCCCACCCGAGACCGGCGGGGCGCACCGTCCGCTCGCGGGGTCGTACGCGGGGCAGGACGGCCCCCTCACCGCGCGCGTGGACCGGGTCGCCGCCCGGCTCGGCGCCGGTGAGCGGCGCGTCGCGGCCTCGATCGCCCACCTCGGACTCGCGGCGCGGCTCTGGTCGGCGGCGCTCGGGCCCGCCGCGCTGTACGGCCGCTTCCCGGGCCTGGCACCCGCCGAGCTCCACTGGGACGGGGCCCTCGCTTCCCCCGACGACCTGTGGTGGTCCGGCTCGGAGACCCGCCCCGCCACCGTGGAGGACCTCACGGGGGCGGTCCTGGAGGCCCACCTCGTCCCGCTGCACGCGGCGCTGCGGCGCGACGGCGGGATCTCGCCCCGGCTGCTGTGGGGCAACGCGGGCTCGGCCCTCGCCGGCGCGCTGCGCGAGCTGACCCGGTGGGCGGCCGCCCACCGGCGGCCGGAGGCCGCCGAACGGGCCGCCGCGCTCGTCTCCGGGCTGCTCGCCCACCCCGACCTCGCCGGCACCGTCCGCGGCCCCCGGCTGCGCCGCGCCAGCTGCTGTCTGTACTACCGCTGTCCCGGGGGCGGGCTCTGCGGCGACTGTGTCTTCGACCACGCTCCCCGTACGGGTTTGGAGGCGCGGCCCCCCGCTCCGTAAAGTTGCTTCTTCGAAAGCCCCGTGAACGACGACGTACGAGCGAACGAGGAACCCGAAGGCCATGACGGTGACCGAAGAATTCCAGGACTACGGGCCGGGCGTCGACCCCGAGCGCCTGGCCGTCTGCCTGAGCGTCCTCGACGAGCTCGACAAGCTGGACGTCGACCACCCGGACGCGATCCTGGTCCGGCGGGCCACCGCCGGTATCTACCGGACCGTGAAGCAGCGCCGCCGCCAGGAGCGCCGGGCCTCCAAGACCGCCAACGACAAGGCGGTCACCGAGGCCACGGCCACCGGCTCCGCCCAGCGCATCGACGACGAGACCGAGGGCATCCTGCCCTCCTCGGTCACCGAGGAAGGCCGGATCGCCGGGATACTCCAGCGTCCGCGTTCCTGCTACGTCTGCAAGACGCGGTTCGTCGAGGTCGACTACTTCTACCACCAGCTCTGCCAGAACTGCGCCGCCGAGAACCGGTCCAAGCGCGAGGCCCGCGCCGACCTCACCGGCAAGCGCGCGCTGCTCACCGGCGGCCGGGCCAAGATCGGCATGTACATCGCGCTGCGGCTGCTGCGCGACGGGGCCCACACGACCATCACGACCCGCTTCCCCAAGGACGCCATCCGCCGTTTCAAGGCGATGGAGGACTCCGCGGACTGGATGCACCGCCTGGAGGTCGTCGGCATCGACCTGCGCGACCCGGCCCAGGCCGTGGCCCTCGCCGACCAGATGACCGAGGCCGGTCCGCTCGACATCCTCATCAACAACGCGACGCAGACCGTGCGCCGGCTGCCGTCCGCGTACGCCGCCCTGGTCGACGGCGAGAGCGCCGCGCTGCCGGCCGGCGAGCTGCCCGCCCACCACGTGATCGGCGCCTTCAACTCCGGCGCGGTCGGCGAGCTCGTCGGTTCGTCCGAGCTTCCCGCCGGCGTGCGCGACCTGGAGGCCCAGCAGGTCGCCGACCTCGCGCTCGTCGCGGGCAACGCCACCATCGCCAAGCACCTCGACGGCACCGCCATCGACGCGGGCGGCCTGGTGCCGGACGTCGTCGACTCCAACACCTGGGTGCAGAGCATCGAGCAGATCTCCCCGGTGGAGCTGCTGGAGACCCAGCTGTGCAACTACACGGCGCCGTTCATCCTGATCAGCAAGCTGCGTCCGGTGATGGCCGAGGCCGCGAGGAAGGCCGCCAGCGGGCGCTCCTACGTCGTGAACGTCTCCGCGATGGAGGGCGTCTTCAGCCGCGGCTACAAGGGCGCGGGCCACCCGAACACCAACGCCGCCAAGGCCGCGATGAACATGGTGACCCGGACCAGCGGCGAGGAGATGTTCCGGACGGACGGCATCCTCATGACCTCCGTCGACACCGGCTGGATCACCGACGAGCGTCCGCACTTCGACAAGCTGCGCCTCGCCGAGGCCGGTTTCCACGCCCCGCTCGACCTGGTCGACGGCGCGGCCCGGGTCTACGACCCGATCGTGCGCGGCGAGGACGGCGAGGACCTGTACGGCTGCTTCCTCAAGGACTACGCCCCCGCCAACTGGTAACCGGGCCGCACGGCCCCCTCGTCTGGAATGAGCGTTCTACCGATCGGTAGGGCGCTCATTCGACGTCTGTCACCCGAACGCGTCACACTTTGGAGCCCGGTAGAGCGCGGATCCGCTCATTTGGTTACTCTGATGTCCACGGTCAGCCACCGAGGAGACACACCATCCTCACGGCCGGCCTGGGGACTGGCCTGCCACCAAGGCCGCGGTCCCGCCCGACGAACGGCGCCACCGCGACCGACCGGCACTTGTCCCACAGGTACGCGACACAAAGGAGTGCGCGGTGACACCCGAACTGACGAAGCAGGATCCGCGACCGGCCGAACCCATCGACCGGCCCCGCCGGAAGGGCGAGCTGGGAAGCCTCGAAGTCTGGGCCCGCTCGGCCCCGATCCGGCTCGCGGGCTACGAGGACGACCTCGCGGAGCCCCACATCCTGCCCGGCATCGACTGAGCCGGTGCCCTGACCCAACCCCGATCGACCCCTGTGCCCCCAATCGCCGGAACCCGTGTTCCGGCGGCCGGGGGCACAGGCGGGACCGGGCGCGCGGAGCCCTCCGGCTCACCAACGGTCCGCCGGCTCCCGCAGCCGGGTCGGCGGCAGGTACTCCCGCAGTAGTGTCCGGTGCCACCAGGCCCCGGTCGTGCGCAGCTCGTGCCAGGTCGTGTACCGGTACCGGTAGAGCCGGGCCCGGACATGGGTCGGCGGCGCGTCGGGGAACGGATTGCGGGCGAGCAGCCGCAGGGTGTCCCGGTCGCCGTCGAGGAGCCGCTCGACGAAGGGCCCGAACCAGTCGCGCGCGTACCCGGGAGAGAGCGCCGCGAACCACATCAGCCAGTCGAGCCGCAGGTGGTACGGGGCGAACTGGCGCGGCAGCCGGCGCGGATCGCCCGGCTTTCCCTTGAAGCCGTACTCCCGCCAGACCGTGCCCCGGTGCGGTGCCGGGTCGTCGGTGCCCTCGACGACGATCTCGTCCCTGATCCGGCCGACGGTGCCGAACGCGCCATACGTGTTGACCAGGTGGAACGGGTCGTACGAGCGGTTCATCGCCTGGTGCCGGGAGAGCAGGTTGCGGACCGGGCGGTAGCTCCGGACCAGGACGAAGGCGGTCACCAGGGCGACGAGGACCACGTACCAGAGCGGTGGGTCCGGCTGCGGGTGCGCGCCGGTGAGCGGCGAGGCGTCCACGGCGGACAGCGCGAGCACGATGGTGAGCCAGTTGAGCCACGCGAAGTTGCCGGAGAGCACCAGCCACAGCTGGGTCGCCACCATGAGGCCGGCCGCGACCGTGGCGACCGGCTGCGGGGTGAACAGCAGGAACGGCACGAGCAGCTGGACGACGTGGTTGGCGGCCGCCTCCACCCGGTGCAGCGGGCGCGGGAGGTGGTGGAAGAACCAGCTCAGCGGGCCGGGCATCGGCTGGGTCTCGTGATGGTGGTACAGGCAGGTCAGGTCGCGCCAGCAGCGGTCGCCGCGGATCTTGATGAGCCCGGCGCCGAACTCGACCCGGAAGAGCAGCCAGCGCAGCAGGAACAGGACGAGCACGGGCGGGCCCGTGTCGTCGTTGCCGAGGAAGACGGCGAGGAACCCGGTCTCCAGGAGCAGTGACTCCCAGCCGAACGAGTACCAGGTCTGGCCCACGTTCACGATCGACAGGTACAGCGCCCAGAGCAGGAACCACAGGAGCATCGACACGGCCAGCGGGACCGCGTCCCCGGCGCCCGCCACGAGCGCGAGCGCCAGCGCGGCGCCGGACCAGGAGACCGCCGCGAACAGCGGGTCGGAGTAGCGCCAGTGGAAGAGCGAGGGGGTGTGGCGCGGGAGGGTCCGGCGCACGTACTCCGGGACCGGGAGCATGCCTCGCTCCCCGATCAGCGCCCTGAACTGGAGGGCGGCCGACAGGAACGCCACGCAGTACAGCCCGGCGAGGCCCCGCTGGAAGACGATCCGGCTCAGCCAGTGGTCGGGTGCGGTGAACCACTCCATCGCTTCCAGTATCGGCCCGGGATCACGTCCTGACGAGGCGCCGGAGCGTCCGGCCGAGACGGCGGGCGTACGCCAGCTGGAGCACGGGGATCACGGGCCCGGCGAGCCGGGTGTACCAGGCGGCGGGCCGGCTGAACGCGGTGACCGTGAACCGGACCGTGCCACCGGGCTCCAGGGAGACGATGAACGACTCCTCGCCGCGCTCCGGGTGCCCGGTCAGGGTGCCGTAGGCGAAGCCGGTGCGGTTCTCCTCGTACGCCGTCCACACCACCGAGCAGGGCGCGCCGAGCCGGACCGCGCCGACGCCCACCGACACCTCGAGGGAGACGCCGGGCTCGGCGCGGAGGGCCTCGCTGCGGACGCTCGCCCCCGAGCGGCGGTGCATCCGCCAGGTGGTGACGGCCTCGCCGGCCTTCTCGAACGCGGCGCGGCCGCTGCCGACGGCCACGCTGTGGCGCAGGTGGTGGTACCCGGCGGGCAGCGCCTCCGGGGTACGGGTGGCGCCCACCTCGGGGTAGGTGAGGGCCGGACGCGGGTGGGCGGGCCGGGAGAGGCCGCTGGTGAGACGGGTCATGCCGGGATCTCCGTTCGCGGGTGGAGGGGGAGGGCGGGGGCGCTCGGTGGTGCGGGGGGCCGGGCCGCGGCATCCGGCCCGGCCTCCGCCGGCACCCGGAGGCGGCGGCGGGCGAGCAGGGCGCAGACGGCGAAGCCGAGGGCGTTGCCCAGCCCGTGCGTGGCGGCCATCCAGGTCAGGGAGAGGTGCGGCAGGCCGGTCGCCTCGCCGAGCGCCCAGCTGAGCGCGAGCAGCATGGTGGCGACGAGGACGAGGGCGGAGACGGCGAGCAGTCCGCGGGTGAGGGGGTCCGCCGCGAGATCCCGGCGCTCCCGCAGGGTCAGGACGGCGACCGCGGCCATCCCGGCGGTCAGGACGGCGGCGCCCGCGAGTTCGGCCCAGTCGTCCACGAAGTAGCCGACGAGCACGAGCAGGGTTCCGGCCGGGACGCTGAGCGCGGCGCAGCGGGCCGCGGGGCCGTCGGAGGCGCGGCAGACGAGGCCGGCGACCAGGGCGGCGGCGAAGCCCGCGAAGTGGAAGTGCGGGACCGTCAGCGCGAGGAGCTTCAGGTCGAAGCCGAACAGCGGGTACGCGGCCCTTTCGGCGACCAGCGCGAGGCCGGCGACGGAGGGCGCGGCCAGCGCCGTGAGGACGGCGATCTCCCTCGGCGGTGTCCTGCCGGTCAGGGAGCGGGTGAGGAACAGCCGGGCCGGGGCCTGGAGCGCGAGCGCCAGGGTGGCGAGCGCGTAGACGGCGGCGAGCGAGGCGGCGAGCGCGGAGCGGGGGAGCCAGAGGGAGAGTGCCCCGGGGGCCGCGAGGAAGGGCCAGGCCCGGCGGAGCGGGTCCCACCCCGGCGGCCGGGGGCCGTCGAGGAGCGCGAGCCCCGTCGGTACGACCCAGAACATTCCGATCATGACGATCGGGGCCACCAGGACCGTCAGCGCCGTCATGCGTCATCACCCTCACTTGAACGCGTTCAACTGGCGAGTTGAGAGTAGGGCTTTTCTTGAACGTGTTCAAGTGGATGTCGGGTGGTGCGCCGGTCGTGCACGGACGGAGAGCGGGTGGGGCGGGGGCCTCCTGCCGACCGGGTGGCGCCGGACCCGGTCGGCCGCCCTCCGCTTGCGGCCCGTCACGCACTGCGACACACATGGAGGACTGGCCGGAGCCGGGCCGCCGGGCCCGGGGAGAGAAAGCGGGAGAACCAAGGTGCGCACCCCCTCGCGCCGGACACGGCGCGCCCCCGCCGCCGACCGGACGGCCCCGCCCGTCGCGGCGCGCTCCGCGGTCGCGGTGATCGCCTCGGCCCTGCTGCTCGCGGGCTGCTCGGCCGGCGGAGAGGATCCCGGTGGAGGCGGTGAACAGGCCGCGGCCTCCGTCGCGCGGGACATCGTCCTGCAGGCGGCCGGCGCCCGGGGCCCCGACCCCTTCACCGCCTCGACCGCCCGGATCACCGGACCGGCGTCGGCCCCGGACCGGGAACCCACCGAGGCGCCGCAGGCCCGCGAGATCGCCGGCTCCACCCCCGGGCTCTACGGCGGCACCCGCGCGGAGGCCAGCTGCGACGTCGAGCAGCAGGTGGCGCTCCTCTCCGCCGACCAGGGCAGGACCCGCGTCTTCGCCGAGGCCGCCGGCATCCCCGAGGTCAACGTCGGCGACTGGCTGCGCGGACTGACCCCGGTCGTCCTGCGCGCCGACGCCAGGGTCACCAACCACGGGTACCGCGCGGGCGGGGCCACCGCCTACCAGTCCGTCCTGCAGACCGGTACGGCGGTCCTCGTCGACCAGTACGGCACCCCGCGGGTCCGCTGCGCCTGCGGCAACCCGCTGCGCACCCCGGTCGAGGTCGAGGGGGGCATCCACCAGGGCGACCCCTGGGACGGGTTCGACCCCGACCGCGTCATCGTCGTCCGGCCGACCACCTCCGTCGTCGGCAGCCTGGTCATCGTCAACGCGGCCGACAGCAGCTGGATCGAGCGGCTCACCGGCAGCGACGGGGACCAGGACCGCAAGCCCGACGTCGAACCGGCCTGCGACCCGGACGCGTGCACCCTGGCCGACGCCGCCACCCCCGACGCCGCCACCCCCGACCCGGCCAGGCCCGACCCGGACTCCCCGGGCGGCCGCACCCCACCGGACCCGACCTCGCCGGACCCGGCCTCCCCGGACCCCTTCCCGCCGGGCCCCGTGTCCCCGGTGCCGCCGAGCCCGCCCCCCGCGGTCCCCGATCCGCCCGCCCCGCCCTCGGAGCCGTACCCGGAGGCCGACCCGTCCACCGACCCCGGCACGGAGCCGTACCCCGACCCGGGGATCGAGCCCCCCGTCGAGCCGCCCACCGTGCCGGACGGGGAGCTGCCGCCGGAGGAGGTCTTCCCGGCCGGGACCGTGCCGGATCGGCCGGAGGCGTTCGAGGGGTGAAACCGATCTTCATGGTGCGCGGGGGCGGAGCTGCGCCTAGCGTGGCCCCATGAGCGCGGGCGGAGGGGGCGGGGAAGCGGTCGGCGGGCTTCGCCGTGCGCCGGAGGAGGCGGCCGGCGGGGCCCGGATCCTGTACGAGTACGGCTCCGCCTTCCGGATGGGCGGCTTCGACTGGGACCTGCTCAGCGGCATCATGATCATGGACGACACCGCTCTCGAGGTCTTCGACATGGACCGTGCGGAGTACGACGACCGTCCCGAGTCCCTCGGCTCGCGGGTCCTGCCGGACGAGGGCACCCGTCTCGACACGATGGTGGCGCAGGCGCTCAAGGAGGGCAGCGACCAGTACGGCGCGTACTTCAGGATCCGCCGCCGCGACGGCCGCCACCAGTGGACCCACACCCAGGGCCTCGTCCACCGGGACGACACGGGCCGGCCCGTGCGGATCGTCGGCGTCCTGCGCGACGCCACCCACGAACTCAGCGAGTCCGCCGCCCGGCTCGGCCTCGACGAAGGGCGCCGGCAGCGCGCCGGCGTCGTCGAGGGCACCACGGCGGCCCTCGCCTATGCCCGGACCGTGCAGGACGTCATCGACCTGCTGAACGACTCGCACGCCCTGGAGCACTTCGGCGCCGCCAGCCTCGTGGTGGGCCTGCTCGAGGCCGGGCGCATCCACCTCGTCGCCGAGGGGCCCGACGGCGCCTTCGTGCCGGGTACCCGTTTCACCCGGGTGGACGAGCCGTATCCGATGAGCGAGGTGATCCGCACCCTGCGGCCGCGGTTCATCGACTCGGCCAGGGACTTCGCCGACTCCTTCCCGGTGCTCTGGCCGCACATCAGCGGGCTCGGCATCACCGCCGCCGCCTATCTGCCGCTCATCGCCCAGGCCCGGCCGATCGGCGCCCTCGGGCTGCTCTACAGCGACAAGACCGGCTTCAGCGAGGACGAGCGGACCCTGCTCGTCGCCCTCGGCAGCAGCATCGCCCAGAGTCTCCAGCGGGCCATGCTGTACGAGCAGGAGCACGACCTCGCCGAGGGTCTCCAGACGGCCATGCTGCCGCGCCGCATCCCCGAGGTGCCGGGTGCCCAGACCGCCGTCCGGTATCGTTCGGCCCGGCTCGGCCGGGACATCGGCGGCGACTGGTACGACATCATCCCGCTGCCCGGCGGGCGGGTCGGCGCCGTCATCGGCGACGTCCAGGGCCACGACACCCACGCGGCGGCCGTCATGGGCCAGCTGCGGATCGTGCTGCGCGCCTACGCCGCCGAGGGGCACCCGCCGGCCACGGTGATGGCCCGGGCCTCGGTCTTCCTGCACGAGCTGGACACCGAACGCTTCGCCACCTGCACCTACGCCGAGGTCGACCTGGCCACCGGGGTCGTCCAGGTGGTCCGGGCCGGCCATGTCGACCCGTTGGTGCGGGAGGTCGACGGCAGCTGCCGCAGGATTCCGGTCGAGGGCGGGCTGCCGCTCGGACTCTCCGCCGAGTTCGGCAGGCTCGACTACCCGGTGACCACCCTGGACCTCGATCCGGGACAGACCCTGATGCTCTACACGGACGGACTGGTCGAGAAGCCGGGAGCCGACCTCGACGAGGGGTTCGAGTGGCTCACCTCCCTGGTCAAGCGCGGCCCCGGCGACCTCCAGCAGCTCGCCGACCACCTCTGCGACGTGGTCGCCGACCGCGGCGGCGAAGACGACGTGGCGATCCTGTTGCTGCGGCGTGACGGCGGGTACGCCGTACCGGCCGGGCGGTTCCGGCAGCACGTGGCGCAGAGCGATCCGGAGGCGCTGAGCTCGGCCCGGCACATGGTCAGGGCCGCCGTGCGGGCCTGGGGCGCGGAGGAGCGCGCGGACGAGATCGAGCTGGTCGCCGACGAGCTGATGACGAACGCGCTGATGCACACGGACGGCGGGGCGATCGTGACCCTGCGGATCCTGGCCGGGCCCGTGCGGAGGCTTCGGGTGGAGGTGGAGGATCGTTCCAGCGCTCTGCCCCGGCGCCGTGAGGCGGGGGAGGCCGGGGTGTCCGGGCGGGGGCTGCTGCTCGTCGAACGGATCTCCGATGTGTGGGGCGTGGAGTCGAGGGGTGGAGGCAAGTGTGTGTGGTGTGAGTTCACCTTGGAGCGTTGAGCTTGTTAACTGAGCGTGAACTGATCGTACTTGACCGTAACTGTCGGTACGCGATTGACTTCAGGCTCCCGCCTCTCCGCGCAGGACGTGAGGACACCCTTGAGCAGCAGCGAGCTACTGGCCACCGAACCGCCGGCCACCGAACCGACGGCCCCCGAGCTGCCGGCCTTCGAGCCACCGGCCCCTGAGCTACTGGCCCCGCTCGACCTGGCCTTCTGGCACCTGGAATCCACCGACCACCCCCTCCACCTCGGCGCCCTCGCCCACTTCGGGCCCCCGCCCGCCCCGGCCGGCCGGCATCCGTCGGACGTGCGGGAACTGCTCGCCCGCCGCGCCGCCGCCGTCCCCCGGCTCCGGATGCGCGTCCGTGACGTGCTCTTCCCCGTCGGCGGCGCCGCCTGGAGCGCCGACCCGGACTTCGACGTACACCGTCACGTCCGCGAGATCGTCCTGCCCGGCGCCGACTTCCCCGCCGAGGCCGCCCGGCTCGCCGCCGAGCTGATGGAACGCCCCGTGGAGCGCGGCCTGCCGCCGTGGGAGATGTACCTGCTCAGCGGCGCCCCCGACGGCTCGTTCGCCGTCCTCGTCAAACTCCACCACGCCCTCGCCGACGGCATGCGGGCCGTCGCCATCGGGGCCGGCATCTTCGACGAGATCGCCGCCGCCCGCCGCCCCGCCCGCCGCCCCCGCCCCGTGCCCCCGCGGTCCTGGCTGCCCGGACCCGGCAGGCTCCTCGGCATCGCCCGGGACCGCCTGGGCGACCTCGGCAGGGCCGTCGAGGTCGGCGCCTCGGTCGTCGGCTCGTCCGTCGTCCGCGCCGGCCGCCCCGCGGCGGCGTTCGTCGCCCACTCCAGCGGCACCCGCCGGGTCGCCACCGCGACCCTGGACCTCGACCGCGTCCAGCGGATCCGCCGCGCCACCGGCGGCACCGGCAACGACGTCCTCCTCGCGGTCACCGCCGGGGCCCTGCGCCGCTGGTTCGAGGGGCGCGGCCTGCCGCTCCCCGGCGCCGACCCCCGCGCCCTCGTCCCGGTCTCCCGCCGCCGTCCCGGCACCCCGCCCGGCCCCGGGAACAGCCTCTCCGGCTACCTCCTCGACCTGCCGGTCACCGAAGCGGACCCGGCCGCCCGGATCGCCGCGGTCCGCCGCGCCATGGACCGCAACAAGGCCGCCGGCCCCTCCCGAGGAGCGGGCGCCGTCGCCCTCCTCGCCGACCAACTGCACCCGCTCGCCCACCGCTTCGGCGCCCCGCTCGCCTCCGGCGCCGCCGGGCTCCTCTTCGACGTGCTCGTCACCCAGGTGCCGCTGCCCCGCGCCGCGCTCTCCCTCGGCGGCGCCCCGCTGCGCGCCCTGTTCCCGATGGCCCCGCTGGCCCGCGGCCAGTCCCTCGCCGTCGCCATGTCCCCGTACGGCGGCCAGGTCCACATCGGCCTCGTCGCCGACGGCCAGGCCGTCCCCGACCTCGACGCGCTGGCCACCGCGCTCGGCGCCGAACTCGACCTGCTCGACCCCCCGTAAACCCGGCGGCACGGCGCCTGACGCGCGCCCCGGCCGGCCGTGCGGCAGGGTGGAGCCATGCCCGAACTCCCCGAGGTGGAAGCGCTGCGCGAGTTCCTCGACACGCACCTGGTGGGCAAGGAGCTCGCCCGCGTCCTGCCCGTCGCGATCAGCGTCCTCAAGACGTACGACCCGCCCCTGGGAGCCGTCGAGGGCGCCGAGGTCACCGCCGTCGGGCGGCACGGCAAGTTCCTCGACCTCACCACCGAGGGACCGGCCGGCGAACTGCACCTCCTGATCCACCTGGCCCGGGCGGGCTGGCTCCGCTGGCAGGACCCGCTGCCCTCCGGCCCGCCGAAACCCGGCAAGGGCCCGCTTGCCCTGCGGGCGGCGCTCACCGGCGGCGACGGCTTCGACCTCACCGAGGCCGGCACCACCAAACGCCTCGCCGTCCACCTGGTCCGCGACCCCCGGGACGTGCCGGGCGTCGCACGCCTCGGACCCGACCCGCTCGCCGCGGACTTCGGCCCCGACGACTTCGCCACCCTCCTCGCCGGCGAACAGCGCCAGATCAAGGGCGCCCTGCGCGACCAGAGCCTCATCGCCGGCATCGGCAACGCCTACAGCGACGAGATCCTGCACGCCGCGAGGATGTCCCCCTTCAAGCCCACCCGGAACCTCACCCCGGACGAGACCACCGCCCTCTACACGGCGATGCGCAGCACCCTCCGCGAGGCCGTCGACCGCTCCCACGGCGTCGCCGCAGGCAGGCTCAAGGCCGAGAAGAAGAGCGGCCTGCGCGTCCACGGCCGCACCGGACAGCCCTGCCCCGTCTGCGGCGACACCATCCGCGAGGTCTCCTTCAGCGACTCCTCGCTCCAGTACTGCCCCACCTGCCAGACCGGCGGGAAACCCCTCGCCGACCGCCGCCTGTCGAAGCTGCTCAAGTAGCGGGCCGGGCCCGCGCGCCGAGAGCGCCCGGGCCCGCGCACTACACTCCGCCGCATGCTGCGCGTACTGGCCGTCGACGACGAGGAACCCGCCCTCGGGGAGCTGCTCTACCTGCTGCGCGCCGACCCCCGCGTCCGCACCGCCGAGGGCGCGGGCGACGCCACCGCGGCCCTGCGCAGGATCGGGCGCGCCCTGGAGTCCGGACCGGACGGCGACGGGGGCATCGACGTCGTCTTCCTCGACATCCACATGCCCGGCCTCACCGGACTCGACGTGGCCCGGCTGCTCGCCGGGTTCGCCCGCCCGCCGCTCGTCGTCTTCGTCACCGCCCACGAGGGCTTCGCGCTCCAGGCGTTCGACCTGAAGGCCGTCGACTACGTCCTCAAACCGGTGCGCCGCGAGCGCCTCGCCGAGGCCGTCCGCCGGGTCCACGACCTGGTGCACGCCACCGCGGCGCCCGCTCCCGCGGCCCCCGAGCAGATCCCCGTCGAACTCGGCGGCGTCACCCGGTTCCTCCCGGTCGACGACATCGCGTACGCGGAGGCCCACGGCGACTACGCCCGCCTCCACACCGACCACGGCAGCCACCTCGTCCGCATCCCGCTCTCCACCCTGGAGGAGCGGTGGGCCGCCCGGGGCTTCGTCCGCATCCACCGCAGCCACCTGGTGGCCCTCGCCCGGATCGACGAACTCCGGCTCGACGGCGGCGCCACCTCCGTCCGCGTCGGCGGGACCGACCTCGCCGTCAGCCGCCGCCACGCCCGCCACCTGCGCGACCTCCTGATGCGCCGGGCCGGCGGCTGACCGCCCGTACGTCTACCGCGGCCGGGGCCCGCTGCGTAGACTCCACGCGTCCGCCGGGCCGGTGAGCCGCCCGGGCGAGCCGTCGGAAGTCGTCGAGAGAGGCGGGAGCGGACCCCGATGTCCGAGCACCACCCCCCGCGCAGACCCCGGCGCGAGACCGTCACGTACGCCTCCGCTCACGGCGCCCGAGCCGTGCCGGGACCGGCCGCACGGCGGCCCGTCCACCCGCCGGCCCGCTCCGAGATCGACGAGCAGACCACCCTCGGCCACACCTACGTCCGCTCCCTGATGCGCAGCCAGCTCCGCGCGGCCCTGACCGCCCTCGGCGCGCTCGCCCTGCTCGTGGGCTCGCTGCCGCTGCTGCTCGCGCTGCCCGCGCCCGAGGCGCTCGTCTGGGGCGCCCTCGGCTTCGGCGTGTACCCGGTCATCTGGGGCATCGCCCACTGGTACGTCCGCCGGGCCGAGCGCAACGAACGCGACTTCACCGGCCTCGTCGAGCGGTGAGAACGGTGAACCGCCCCGCATGAACCAGACCCACGCCGTCGTCGCCGTCACCGCCGTCGTCCTCGCCACCGTCCTCATCGGCGCCCTCGGCCTGCGGATCTCCCGCACCACCTCCGACTTCTACGTCGCCTCGCGGACCGTGCGGCCGGGCCTCAACGCCGCCGCCATCAGCGGCGAGTACCTCTCCGCCGCGTCCTTCCTCGGCATCGCGGGCCTCGTCCTCGTCCAGGGCCCCGCCATGCTCTGGTACCCGGTGGGCTACACCGCCGGATACCTCGTGCTCCTCGTCCTGGTGGCCGCCCCGCTGCGCCGCTCGGGGGCGTACACCCTCTCCGACTTCGCCGAGGCCCGTCTCCAGTCCCCCCAGGCCCGCCGGCTCGCCAGCCTCTTCGTCGTCGGCATCGGCTGGCTCTATCTGCTGCCGCAGCTCCAGGGCGCCGGACTCACCCTGGAGATCCTGACCGGCGCCCCCGACTGGGTCGGCGGGCTGCTCGTCGCGCTCGTCGTCACCGGCACCGTCGCCGCGGGCGGCATGCGCAGCATCACCTTCGTGCAGGCGTTCCAGTACTGGCTGAAACTCACCGCCCTGCTCGTCCCCGCCCTCTTCCTGCTCACCGCCTGGTACGGGGACGGCGCGCCCCGGGCCCGCTTCGATGCCCCCGCCGTGCTGCGCGGCCACACCGTCGTCCGGGTCGCCGACACGGTACGGATCGGGCTCGACGACCCGCTCACCGTCACCGTCACCGGCACCGTCGACTCCGTCCCGTACGAGGACCGGGCCGTCACCCTCGTCCCCGGCACCCACCACGTCCTCGGCGGCACCACGCTCTCCTTCGCCCCGGGCGCGCCCCTGCCCGAGCGGTCCGCCAGCGGCTCCGACCCCCTCGGCTGGTCCCAGCCGCTCGCCGGCGGCCGCGACGGACACCAGCTCTACGCCACGTACGGGCTGATCCTGGCGACCTTCCTCGGCACCATGGGCCTGCCGCACGTCGCCGTCCGCTTCTACACCAGCCCGCACGGCCGGGCCGCCCGCCGCACCACCCTCGTCGTCCTCGGCCTCGTCGGCGCCTTCTACCTGCTGCCCCCGCTGTACGGCGCCCTCGGCCGGATCTACGCCCCCGAACTCGCCCTCACGGGCTCCGCCGACGCCGCCGTCCTCGTCCTGCCCGACCGCATCCTCGGCGGACTTCTCGGCGACCTCCTCGGGGCGCTCCTCGCCGGCGGTGCCTTCGCGGCCTTCCTCTCCACCGCCTCCGGACTCACCATGTCCGTCGCCGGCGTCCTCACCCAGGACGTCCTGCCCTCCCGGGGCGTACGCCACTTCCGGCTCGCGACCCTGCTCGCCACCGCCGTCCCGCTCGCCGTCGGGGTGGTCGCCTCCAAGGTGCCCGTCGCCGACGCCGTCGGACTCGCCTTCGCGGTCTCCGCCTCCTCCTTCTGCCCCCTGCTCGTCCTCGGCATCTGGTGGCGGCGGCTCACCCCGCCCGGCGCCATGGCGGGACTCCTGCTCGGCGGCGGCTCCGCCCTCGCCGCCGTGATGGCCACCCGGGCCGGTCTCGCCCCCGAGGGCTGGCCGCACACGCTGATGGCCTGGCCCGCCGTCTGGTCGGTCCCCCTCGGCTTCCTCACCATGGTGCTCGTCTCGCTCGCCACCCCCCGCCGGATCCCGCCCGGCACCCCCGCCCTCCTCGCCCGGCTCCACCTCCCGGAGGAGTTCACCGGAACCGTCCCCGCCCAGGAGGCGCGCCGATGAGCGGAACCGTCGCCACCCGGGAGGCATGCCGATGAGCGGCATCGCCCTGGCCGCCGCGGTCGCCACCGGGGCCGTGCTGCTCGCCGCGGGCTTCGTGCTCGGGCGGCTCGCCGCCCGGCGCGGCGGCCGGGCCGCCGATCCCGGTCTCGGCACCCCGGTCGAGCGGGCGACCTTCCACACCCTGCACACCGCCTCGCTGGCCGCGCCGCCGCTGCGTGCCGGACTCACCGAGGAGACCGCCCGCAGGGCGGCCGGCACCCTCCGCTCGCTGCTCGGCACCGAGGCGCTGTGTCTCACCGACCGGGGCGCGGTCCTCGCCTGGGACGGCCCCGGCGAGGACCACCACCGCGCGCATGTGCCGGAGGAGGCGGCCGAGACGCTGGCGACCGGCCGCAGCCGCTCGGCTCCCACCGGCTGCGCCGACCCCGCCTGCCCGCTGCGCTGGGCGGTGATCGCCCCGCTCACGGCAGAGGACGGGGTCCTCGGAGCGCTCGTCGCCTACGGCTCGCGGGAGTCGGCCGTCCTGGTGCGGGCGGCGACGGAGGTGGCCCGCTGGGCCTCCGTACAACTGGAACTGGCCGAGCTGGACCGGTCGCGCACCAGGATCGTGGAGGCCGAGATCAGGGCCCTGCGCGCCCAGATCTCGCCGCACTTCATCTTCAACTCCCTCGCGGCCATCGCCTCTTTCGTCCGCACCGACCCCGAGCGGGCCCGGGAGCTCCTCCTGGAGTTCGCCGACTTCACCCGCTACTCGTTCCGCAGGCACGGCGAGTTCGCCCAGCTCGCCGACGAACTGCGCTCCATCGAGCAGTACTTGGCGCTGGCCGGGGCGCGGTTCGGGGACCGGCTGAAGGTGACGCTGCAGATCGCCCCCGAGGTGCTGCCGGTGACCCTGCCGTTCCTCTGCCTCCAGCCGCTGGTGGAGAACGCGGTCAAGCACGGCCTGCAGGACCGTGAGCGGGGCTGCCGGGTCACGATCGCCGCCCGTGACGCGGGCGCCGAGGCCGTGGTGACCGTCGAGGACGACGGCATCGGCATGGACCCGGAGGTGCTGCGCGCCGTCCTGCGCGGCGAGCACCCGGCCGGCTCCGGCATCGGCCTCTCCAACGTGGACGAGCGGCTGCGCCAGGTGTACGGCACGGAGCACGGTCTCGTCATCGAGACGGGGCTCGGCGCCGGGATGAAGGTGACGGTACGCATCCCCAAGTACCGCCCTGGGGTGCACCGTTCGGCGCCACCGGCCTGACCGGCGGGACGCCCGGCCGGTCAGCGCAGGTGCAGGGAGAGATGGGCGAGCGGGAGGCCCAGCTTCCAGGCGGGCAGCCAGACCTGTTCGTCCTCGTCGACGGGCGAATCGGGATCGCCGGCCGTGCGGCCGTCCAGGTCGGCGGCGCGTACCCAGGTGTCCCGCAGCCGGCGCCAGGCGCTCTGCGCGAGCGCCAGGTCGGGTGCGTCGCCGTCGACCGCGCGCCGGGCGGCGAGCCGTTTCTCGACCCAGGGCGGCCAGGGCCGGTCGTACGCCGTGTGGCGCAGCCACTCGTCGACCCCGTGGGCGGCCCACGCGCCCGCCGGTCCCCCCGGCTCCGCCGAGAGGTGGACGGTGAGGGCCAGGGTCTGGAGGCCGGCCCGGTACTCCAGTGAGCCGGGCGCGACGAGCGCGGCGGCCCGCAGCACCTCGTCGGCCAGGTACTCGGCGCACAGCCAGGCCATCGGGACGGCGAGTCCGCCGCCACTCGTGCCGCCGGCGCCGTTCGTGCTCTCGGGCAGCAACGCTCCCACCTTCTCCCGGACGTCGGGGTCCCGGACGTCAGGGCCCGGGGGAGAGCCTCCTCCGAGAAGGGCCCCCGCGGGTCCCGCTTTGCTCAACTCGCCCGTGTGGTTTCGGATACGTTCTCCGGCCGGATCGGTGCCGGTGAGGTTCCTGATGCCAGGCGTTCCGAGAGAGGCGTGAGGGGCGGGTGGGGCCGGGCTCAGCCGAGGAGCGCGTACACGGCGGTGGCGTGGGCCGCGGTCTCCTCCGTGCCCTCCGCGGTCATGGTGATGTCGGCGAAGGCCATCCGCTTCCCCGCCTTGGTCAGCCGGGCGTGCACCAGGACGTCCGCGCCGACGACCGCCCGCTGGAAGCTGATGGACTGCTGGACGGTGGTCATCGGCACGAAGCCGCCGCGGGCCGCGGCCACCGCGATCACCGTGGCGGTGTCGGCGGCGGCCATCAGGGCCTGGCCGGAGAGGCCGCCGCCCTCCCGGGCGAGCCGGTCGGACCAGGGGAGCCGGAGCACGGCCCCCGTCCCGTCGACGGAGGCGACCGAGAGCCCCAGATCGAGCACCCAGGGGGCGAAGTTGTCGGCGAGGACCTGTTCGGCGGCGGCGAGTGTCAGCGTCACGGCGTCATTGTGGGGCCCCGGCCCGGGGGCGGGCAACGCCCGCGCGGCGCGGCGGCCGGTAGCCGGGCAGCGAGCGGCCGAGCTGGCGCAGCGCGTAGTGCGAGCGGGACTTGACGGTCCCGGCGGGGATACCGAGCTCGACGGCGGCCTCGTTGACGGTGAGGCCGTGGAAGTAGAGGCGGACGAGCACCGCCCGGTGCTCGGGGCTCAGCCCGCGGACGGCCGCCCGTACGTCGAGCGCGGCCTCGGCGGTGGCGGTGGCGTCGGCCGGGTCGGGCGTGACGGCCAGGACGCCGTCGCCGATCTCGGTCGGCCGGGCGAGCCGGGAGCGGCGGGCGTCGATGGCGAGCCGGCGCGCCACGGTGAAGAGCCAGGGCCGGATCGAGGCGTAGGCGTCGTCGAACGCCTCCGGGTGGAGCCAGGCCCGCACCAGGGTCTCCTGGGCGAGGTCCTCGGCCCGCTGCCGGTCGCCGTAGGTCAGTCCGAGCAGGAAGGAGAGCAGTGCGGGGCCGTGGTCCCGCTGCAGTTCCTCCAGGGTCCGTTCGTCGGTCGTCGCCGTCGTCATGCTGCCCACCTCTCCCGCGGCTCGTCGTCCGGGCCGTATACGAGCGCATTCGGAAGGCGAGGGACAGGGACCGGACAGCGGTCTGCGACGAACGGTCGCACCGAGCGGCGAATGGTACGGCGAGCGGTCAGCCGGAGCCGGTGCGTCCGATTCAGCGGGGTTCGTGGCCCTCCACGGCCTTGACCCTTGACTGGGGCTTTTCCGGGAGCTCAATTCATCAGAACAGGTGTTCATCAGATGAGTTGGGTGGAGTGCCGAACATGACCTCACGCACCAGACCGGCGGGGGTGGCGGCGCTCACCGTCCTCCTGCTCGCGGCGGCGACCGGCTGCACCGACGGGAGCGGCGGCGGCCCGGGCGGTGGGACACCCACCCCCGGAACCACGGCCGGACCACCGGGGGCGGCGCGCCCCGAGGCCCCCTCCGCGGCACCGGGCGGTGCCTCCGCCCCCGTCGGATTCACCCTGGTGGCCTCCGGCGACGTCCTCCCGCACGACTCGATCATCCGCCGCGCGGCCGAGGACTCCGGAGGTGGGGGATACGACTTCCGCCCCATGCTCTCGGGCGTGAAGCCCGTGGTCTCGCGGGCCGACATCGCCCTCTGCCACATGGAGACCGTGTACGGGGAGGAGGGCGGGCCCTACACCGGCTACCCCGCCTTCAAGTCGCCGCCCGAGGTCGCCGCGGCGCTCAAGGCCACCGGGTACGACTCCTGTTCCACCGCCTCCAACCACACGCTCGACGACGGGGCGGACGGCCTCGGCCGCACCCTCGACGCCCTCGACAAGGCGGGCGTCCGCCACGCCGGCTCGGCCCGCACCGCCGAGGAGGCCGCGCGGCCCGCACTGCTCAAGGCCGGCGGCGCCACCGTGGCCCAGCTCGCCTACACCTACGACACCAACGGCTACCCGCTGCCCGAGGGCCGGCCCTGGGCCGTCCAGCTGCTCGACGAGAAGAAGGTCGTCGCCGACGCGCGCGCCGCCCGGGCGGCCGGCGCGGACGTGGTCGTGGTCAGCGTCCACTGGGGCACCGAATGGCAGACCGAGGCCGACGAGCGGCAGCTCTCCCTCGGCCGTGCGCTGACCGCCTCGCAGACCGGGGGCCGCCCGGACATCGACCTGATCATCGGCACGCACGCCCACGTCCCGCAGGCGTACGAGAAGGTCAACGGCACCTGGATCGTCTACGGGATGGGCGACCAGATCGCCGGCGACATGATCAACCACGAGGGCGCCTACGACCCGCGCGGCAACCAGGGCACCCTCGGCCGCTTCACCTTCGCCCCGCCGCGCGCGCCCGGCGGGCGCTGGGAGGTCACGAAGGCCGAGTTCATCCCCCAGTGGTTCGACACCGCACGCGGCCGGGTGGTCAACCTCGCCGCCGACGGCGGCGACCCGCACCGCGCCGAGATCCGCGAGACGATCCGGCAGGTGGTGCTCAGCCGCGGCGCCGGCAAGGACGGCCTGGTGATGGGGAGGTAACCGGGCCGGTCCCAGAGTATCGGCTCATCGGGTGTTTTCGGACAGGCATCCGGTGTCGGTGAGGTACGTGAAGGCTCGCCCGTATGAACCATTGGTCATGAAAAAGGATCAGATGACCAGTGGGCGTCGGACGGTGCTGCGCCTTGCCGCCGCCCTCGGCGCCACCGCCACCGTCGGCGTCCTCGCGGCCGACCGGTTCGCCACGCCCGAGCCCGCCTCCGGCGCCGCGTCCGCGCCCCAGGGCGCGTCCGCGGTCGGGCGCGGAGGGGCGGCGACACCCGGGCCCGCCGCAGGACCGCAGGCCGCGGCGGCCCGGCTGCGCCCGGCGGCGTACCGGCTCCAGCCGATGACGGCCTACGCGCCGCCGGCGTTCCGGCGCGCGGTGCCGCCGGTGCGGCAGCGGCCCTTCCTCAGCATGTCGGGAGTCGGCCGCTCGATGGTGCTGACCTTTGACGACGGTCCCGACCCCCGCTACACCCCCGCGATCCTGGAGACCCTGCGCCGCTACGACTGCCGGGCGATGTTCTTCGTCTGCGGCGAGATGGCCGTCGACAACCAGGACCTGCTGCGGGAGATGGCCGAGGACGGTCACGTCGTCGGCAACCACTCCTGGTCCCACCCGCTCATCCCCAAGCTGCGGCCCTCCCGCATCCGCGACGAGCTCGGCTCCACCAGCGAGGTCGTCGAGCGGACCCTGGGCACGGCCCCGCTCTGGTACCGGGCCCCCTACGGCGCCTGGAACCGGCACTCCTTCGAGATCGGCGCCGAGCTGGGCATGGAGCCGCTCGCGTGGACCGTCGACACCCTGGACTGGAAGGAGCCCGGTACCGACAGCATCGTCCGCCGCGTCCTCGACGGCGCCGCCCCCGGCACCGTGGTCCTCTCGCATGACGCGGGCGGCAACCGCTCCCAGAGCGTCGCCGCGCTCCGCCGCTACCTGCCCGAACTCCTCGACGCCGGCTACCACATCACCGTCCCCCGGCGCTGACCGCGCGGGTACGGCGGAAGGCCCCGGCACCTCGCGTGCCGGGGCCTTCCTGTGCGCGTGGCGACGAGCGCGTGGCGACTAGCGCGCGCCGACCATGCGTGCGTAGACGACGACGTTCCCGTCATAGCCACGCGCGCGCGAATAGCCGCCGCCGCAGGTGATCACCCGGAGTTCCGGCTCCCCGTTGTCGGCGTAGACCTGCACGCCGGGGAAGTTGTCCTTCGCGTACACCTCGACGCCGTAGATCTCGAAGACCGCGACCCGGCCGTCGTACCGCTCGACCTCGATGTGCTGGCCCTTCTGGAGCGAGCCCAGCCCGTAGAAGACCGCCGGGCCCTTCGCGTTGTCGACGTGGCCGACGATGACGGAGGTGCCGCGCATGCCGGGGGCGATGCCGTTCTGGTACCAGCCGGCGAGGTTGGGGTCCTCCGGGGGCGGGGCCGCCACCCAGTCGTCCGAGTCCAGGCCCACGTCCATGACGGGGGCCGCCACCTGGATCGCCGGGATCTTGATCCGGGACGCCGGTGCGAAGGGCAGCGGCTCCAGACCGGTGTTCGCGGCGGGTGGTGGCGGGGCGACCGGGTGCGCCACCGGCCGGGCCGCGGCGGCGGGCTGAGGCGGCCCGAGGGCGACGTCCACCCCGTTGCGCATCATCGCGAGCCCGGACAGCATGGCGAGGGCCAGGACGCCCCAGGGGCGGCGTCTCCTGCGCTGGAAGACGCGGAAGTCCTTCGGGGGCATGGTTCTCCCTTCTCGGCGTCGTCAGAACGGTATGGGCCGTCGCGCGGGCCGTCGCGCCGGACGGCGCGAACGGGTGGGGGGCCGCCGCCGGACGGGTGTCCGGCCCGCCACCGGGGGTGCGGGGGGAGGCTCTCGGCCGACCTCGGCGGAGGCGAGCGGGGAGCCTGCGCGTGAGTGAGCGCGGAAGCGGGCGCTGGAGCGAACGCCGAAGCGGGCGCGGGGCGCAGCCGGGTGACAACCGGGCTGACCCATCCGAGTAATCGTCAGATAAGCATCCTGAACGGCTGTGACCTGCGGTTACGTTGCCTCAGGGGGTCCCTTCCCCGACGTGTCGCCTCACCGGGGTGGCCCAGCGTCGACATGCACGGCTCGCACCGACTTGTGATGGTTCGTCATGGAAGGCGTACTCGTCGAATCTCCCGGAGCACCGCTTTGGGGCGTCTTCCACAGGAGGTTCAACCATGCGTGCTGCACGCACTCTGGCGGTGACGGCGACCGCGTTCGCGGCGCTCGGACTCGCGGCCCCTCTCGCCACCGCCACCAACGGGCCCAGCAACGTGACGGTCATCCCTCTCCAGGCCGAGCGGGGCGGAGACGGTTCCAACGGTGTCACCGTGTCCCCCTTCGCGGTCCACCAGGGCGCGATCCTCACGATCACCGTCCGGGGCTGCGCCGGTGGCACGGTCACGTCGAACGCCTTCCCGACGACCACGCTCCCCGCCGCCGTCAACGGGGTCTCCACCGCCACTCCCCGCATCTTCGACCACGCCACGCCCGGCCAGTACAACCTGGCCGTCCAGTGCAACGGCCGTACGCTCACCCAGCCGTTCCGGGTCCTGGCCGGCCAGGGCGCGCAGGGTGGCCTCGGCGGCTCGATGGCCCCGAGCTCCGCGGAGATGGCCATCGGCGGTTCACTCGTCGCCGCGGCCGCTCTCGGCGGCGGAGTCTTCATCGCCCGCCGCCGGCGCGTGACCGGCGCGGCGGTCTGACCCTGCCGAGCCTCCCGGTCGGCCGGTTGTGCCCGTCGCCCCCGAGTCCCCACCGGGACCCG
>NZ_JBHWAQ010000001.1:406386-467985 GCF_042743475.1 Streptomyces sp. NPDC059534 | reverse complement strand
GGCGGTGCCCCGGGGGGTGGCTCCCCCCGGCCCGTCCGCGCGGTGGGGCGGTGGCTGCCCTCCCCCCCCGCCGCCCCCCGGGGCGGGGGGGGCCCGGCGCGTCCGGGGGCGCCGTGCACCACTCGACGGGCGTCGGGGGACGCCGTGCACCGCTCCGGTCCGGGCCACGACGCCCGCTCAGTGACGCCGGCCGGCGCGGGAGCGGCGGCGGACCACGTAGACCGCGCCGCCCGAGGCGGCGGCCAGGACCAGCGCCCCGCCGGCAGCCAGTTCGGTGGAGCTGGGGGCCATCGAGCCGCCGACACCGCCCTGCACCCCGCGCGGGGGCGTGAGGATCGTGGCGCTGATGGTCGGTGTGGCGGTGGGGGAGCCGCTGATCGTCAGGGCGACGGTGTCCTGCACGCCGCCGGTGCAGTTGAACAGCACCGTGTAGACGGCCCCGGGCTTGGCGTCCGCGTCCACCGTGGCCGTGGCCGTCGATCCCGGTGCGATGGTGGCCGTGTCGAAGATGCCGGCCGAGGCCGTCGCCGTACTGGCGCAGCCGGGCGCGCTCAGCGTCACCCGGCCGCCCGGGGCGACGACACCGGGCGACACGACGAAATCGCCCGGTGCCTTGGCCCTGGGCGCCCGCGGGCCGGCCGCGGGAGCGCCGTCCGCCGCGAGGGCGGCGGGGGCGGCCAGGGCGAGGGCGGCCGCCCCCAGCAGGGCAGTGGTAGCGGCACGTATCGCGCGCATGGTGAATCCTCCGGGTCCCGAGGGGCAGCCGCGGAAGGGGGCTTCCGCCAATGACCGTGCGTACACCTCGTCGCCGGAAACGCTAGGAGCGCACTACCACAGCCGCGATCCCAGACGTGCGAATGGGGCATGGAAGTCCCCCGAGTGGCCCACGGTGGCGTGTCGCCTCACCGTGTGAGCTGCGGGAACAGGTCGGTGAACGGCGCGGCGGTGGCGGAGATGCCCCGGCCGAACGGCGCGTCGAAGTCCCAGATGAGGAACAGCAGGAACGCGATCAGCACGCTGAAGAGCCCGGCGAGCAGCAGTTCCCGGCCGGTCCTGCGGATCTGGAGCGTGAAGATCAGGCCGACGGTCACCAGGGCTCCGATGATCAGGCCGAACCACACCACCCCCGGCATGGTCGCCCCCGCGTTCTGCCCCCGGGCTCCACGGGCGTCGTCGGCCGCCGCGACCTGGTCGACCAGCGGCTGGTACGCCTGCCCCTCGAAGTCGTTGGCGGGCTGGTAGTCGGTGACGCTGCGCCGGACCCGCTCCAGGAGCGCGGTGCCCTCGTCGCTCAGCTCGCCGTGCTCCGACATGTACGTCCACTCGTCGTGGACCACGAAGGAGACGTACGCGTCGACGTCGGCGCGGATGCCCGCCCGGACCGCCTGCGGGTACACCTCGGCGCGGGCCGAGATCTCGTGCATCGCCTGGGCCTCCTGCCGGACGGTCTCCTGGGCGGCCCCGCGGGCCTCCCAGACGCCGGCGATGGCCAGACCGAGGACGATCGCGTAGATCACGCCGATCATCATCGTCATGTACTCGATGACGTCGGGGGTTTCACTGGGGTCGTCGTCCTCGGGGACCCGGCGGTTGTTGATGACGACGATGGTGAGGACGACGGCGCAGGCGGCGGCCATCGCAAGGGTCAGAACTAGCCATTCGGACATGGGAATTCTCCGGCGGGATTCAGCGGGACAGCGGATCGGGGGACGGCGGATCTGCGGGACGCCGGGTCACTTGGACCGCGGGCGCAGGATCGCCGTCGCGAGCACGGCCGGGGCGGTGATCATCAGCGTCGCGGTGACCACGGAGGTGCCTCCCTCCCGTTTGGTCTTCGTGACGGGGCGGTAGTGGGGCAGCGCCACCGGCGCGGGGGCCGGGGGGCGGGGCCGCACGGTCGGCGGAGGCGGCGGCGCGGGCGCGGGCTCCGGCGGCCTGGTGGTCGGGGGCGCCGGGGACGGCGGAACCGGCCGGGGCGCGGGCCTGGTCGCCGGCGGCTTCGGTACGGGCCGGGGCGGGAGCGGCTTGGGCGTGGGGGGCGGCGGGGGCGGCTCCGGCTTCGGGGTGGGTGTCGGGGTGGGGGAGGGTTTCGGCGGCGTGGGTTTCGGCGTCGGGGAGGGCGGCGGCGTCGGTGTGGGCGTGGGCGACGGGCACGGCGGCGGGGGCGGCTTGGGGTGGCACGGCTTCGGGTGGTGGTGATGGCCCTTGCCGTGGCCCTTGCCATGACCCTTGCCGTGGCCGTCGCCATGGCCCTTGCCGTCGCCATGGCCGTTGCCCCGGCCATCGCCCTGGTTGCCGTCGCGGCCGTCGTCACCGCCGTCGTCGTTGTCGTCGTGGTGGCCGCCGGCGGACGCCACCGCGAGGTGCGAACCGCCCGCGTCGGTCGAGGCGTAGGCGCAGGCGTCGGCGGCGGCGGGCACGGGTGAGGCGAGCAGCCACACCAGCCCCAGGGCCGCCAGCGGCCGCGCGAGGAGTGATCCGTACAGAGACACGCCGTCGAGCTTGATCACATGAAGGCGGCGCCGGGGCGGAATCGAGCGGGATTCGCCGGATGGAGGGGATCTCCGGTTGTGTGGACTTGACGTTTCGCCGCGCGTCGGAGACGGATTCGGCGCAATGCCCGGTATCAGCGTCCGCCGTGATTCCGGGCGGAGGGCCGAGAAGGCCCCTTCCGGCCTCCGGAACAAGAAGTGTCCGGTTGTCGCCCTGTCGGAGCGGGCGGTCAACGGGGCATCCTGCACCGGCGACCTGGCCCCGACGGCGGCAACGACCGAGGTACGGACGGGACCTGGGCCACCGTCGGGTGGTGAGCGGCGTCGCCGGAGTAGCCGACGCACGATCATATGCACGTGAATTTGCACAGCCTGAAGGCGTGAACTCTGCGTTCCGGGAGCACGTGCCAATGGCGTGTGACCAAGAACGGACCGCTAATTTCCGTTTCTACTCGCTCTCCCGGCGGGCGATCAGTAGCCTCACCTCGAACACCGGCCACGAACACATGGCCGCATCCCCCGTGGCGACTTGTTGGAGACATTGATGGAGCGTCCCGCCTGGGCTCCGCCTGGTATCGACATTTCGGTGCCGAGCGTGTCCCGTATGTACGACTTCTATCTGGGCGGCTCGCACAATTTCGAAGTGGACCGGGAAGCGGCGCGCAAGGCCATGGAGTTCATGCCTGGCCTGCCCAAGATCATGCAGGCGAACCGTGCCTTCATGCGGCGCGCCGTCCGCCACGCCGTTGACAACGACGTCACCCAGTTCCTGGACATCGGCTCCGGCATACCCACCTTCGGAAACGTGCACGAGGTCGCCCGGGCCGCCGACCCCGCCGCGCGGGTCGTCTACGTCGACCACGACCCGGTCGCCGTCGCCCACAGCCGCGCCGTCCTGGAGGGCGACGAGGAGGCCGCGGTCGTCGCGGGCGACCTGCGCAAGCCGGCCGAGATCCTCTACAGCCCCGAGGTGTCCCGGCTCATCGACCTGGACCGGCCGGTGGCGCTGCTCCTCGTCGCCGTCCTGCACTTCCTGGAGGACGAGGACCGGCCGCACGAGGCCGTCGCCGAGCTGATCGACGCCCTCGCCCCCGGCAGCCTCGTCGTCGTCACCCACGCCTCCTACGAGGGCATCCCCCTCCTGGAGGAGGAGGCCGGCGGCACCGTCGGGGTCTACCGGAACATCCGCAACCCCCTGGTGATGCGGTCCAGCGGCGAGATCGCCCGCTTCTTCGAGGGCACCGAACTGGTCGAGCCCGGCCTCGTCCCGATGCCGCTCTGGCGACCGGAGAGCCCGGTCGAGGAGGAGGATCCCTACGCCTTCTCCGGTTTCGCAGGGGTGGGGCGCAAGGCGTGAAGGTCCCGTCGCAGCCGACCGGCGCACTCGCGGAGGCCGATGGGCCGGAGGACCGGCTCAGGCGGTTCGTCACCATCTGGAGCCGCGCGATCTTCCCGGTGACGGCCACCTCGCTGACCCGTGCCGAATTCGAGGGCCATCTGCTGCCGCTGGCGCGCACCCTGTGCGACGCGCTGCACGCCCGGCCCTTCGACACGGCCCCGGCCCACCGCACCGGAGCGGCCCTGGTCGCCGCCCACTGCACCGACCCGGACGCGCTCGGCCGCAGCCTCGGCGTCGTCGACTCGTACCTGGTGCTCTACTGCGGTACCGAGTCGGACGTGCCCGCCGAGGAACTCCGCGCCCGCTGCGCCCGGCTCCAGCACGCCATGGCCACCGGCTATGCCCAGGCCCTCCGCGAGCGGACCCGCGCCGAACAGGAGGCGATCGCCCGCTCGGCGCTGGCCGCCCGCAGCGCCGCCGAGATCGCCCTGCACGCCACCGAGAGCCGCTTCCGCGCGGTCTTCGACGGGGCGGCCATCGGCATCGGCATCGCCGACCTCGACGGCAACGTCCTGGAGATCAACGAGACCCTCACCCGCATGTTCGGCGGGATGGAGGGCCAGGTGCGCAGCCGGAACGTCAGCGAGTGGGTCCACCCGGAGGACGGACCGCACGTCTGGAAGCTGTACGAGGAGCTGGTCCGCGGCGAGCGCGAGCACTACCGCGTCGAGAAGCCCTACTACCGGGGTGACGGAACGGTTCTGTGGACCAACCTCACCGTCTCGCTCCTCCGCGACGCCGAGGGCCGCCCGCAGTACCAGCTGGCCCTCCTGGAGGACACCACCGAACGGCGCCTGCTCCACCTGCGCCTGCGGTACGAGGCCACCCACGACGCGCTCACCGGCCTGCCCAACCGCACCCTGTTCTTCGAACGCCTGGAGAAGGCGCTCGCGCCCGGCGACAACGCCCGCTTCGGCCTCTGCTACCTCGACCTCGACGGCTTCAAGGTCATCAACGACAGCCTCGGCCACTCCACCGGCGACCGGCTGCTCGTCGAGGTCGCCGACCGCCTGCAGAGCTGCGTCACCGGGGCCGGCGAGATGGTGGCCCGGCTCGGCGGCGACGAGTTCGTCGCCCTCACCACCGCCCCCGGCGGCGAACAGGACGTCACCGAGCTCGCCGACCGCATCCTCGCCGCCCTCGCCACCCCGCTCCGCATCGAGGGCCGCGAACTGACCGTCCGCGGCAGCCTCGGCGTCGTCGAGGGCCCGGCGGGGGAGCGGACCCCGGCCGAGGTGCTCCGCAGCGCCGACATCACCATGTACCGGGCCAAGTCCGCGGGCGGCAACCGCTTCGAGCTCGCCGACCCCGAGGCCGACGCCCGCGCCATCACCCGGCACGGACTCACCACGGCCCTGCCCACCGCCCTGGAACGCGGCGAGTTCTTCATCGAGTACCAGCCCCTCGTCCACCTCCACGACGGCAGCGTGCACGGCGCGGAGGCGCTCGTCCGCTGGTGCCACCCGCAGCACGGAGTGCTCGGTCCCGACCGCTTCATCCCGCTCGCCGAGGACACCGGCCTCATCGTGCCGCTCGGCCGGTGGGTGCTCCAGGAGGCCGTCCGCCAGGCCCGCTTCTGGCAGACCCGGCACGCCGACGGCGGCCCGCTGCGGATCAACGTCAACCTCTCCCCGACCCAGCTGCACCACCCGCGCCTGGTCGCCGACACCGTCGACGTCCTGGAGCGGTCCGGGCTCGAACCCGGCGCGCTCTGCCTCGAAGTCACCGAGTCGGCCCTCATCGGCGCCGACGAGGACCTCCTCAAGCCGCTCCGGCAGCTCGCCGAGATGGGCGTCGACATCGCGCTCGACGACTTCGGCACCGGCTACTCCAACCTCGCCAACCTGCGCCGCCTCCCCGTCAGCGTCCTCAAGCTCGACCGCTCCTTCACCCGCGGCATGCAGCAGCACCCCGTCGACCCGGTCGACCTCAAGATCGTCGAAGGGATCGTCTCGCTCGCCCACAGCCTCGAACTCGCCGTCACCGTCGAAGGAGTCGAAACCGGCGCCCAGGCCCGCCGGCTCCGCGACCTCGGCTGCGACACCGCCCAGGGCTGGTACTACGCCCGCCCCGGCGCCCCGGACCGCATCCACTCGCTGCTCCTGGCGGACGCGGTCTGAGACCCGAGCACACGAGACCGGCCTCCCCGCGCGAAGCGGGGAGGCCGGGAAGAGGTACGGGGGAGGAAAGCGGAGAGGCTATTCAGGGAGTGGGAGAAGGAAGCCTCTCCATGGCCTCGCCCCGGGCAACGACCGTAACACTCAGACGGGCAGCAGGTCGCGCAGGTTTTCCGGGGTGAACACGCGTGAGCCCGGCGCCAGGCCGTCCGGCCGCTCCAGGCCGATGTACGTCACCGGGTCGCCCGGCAGGGTACGGCCGTCCCACAGAGTCAGCGGCGCCCCCGACTCCGCCATCAGCGCCACCAGATGACGTACCGTCAGTGGAGTCCGGCCGAGCAGACCGCGCAGCAGGAGCGCGATCGACACCCGGTGTTCCTCGACCCGGTTCGCCGACGGCGTCCCCCGCAGGTACAGGTGCAGCCAGTGCGCGTGCCAGCGGCCCTCGTCGTCCCGCCGGAACGCCAGCGGCAGCGCCACCCGGCCGGGACCGCGCAGATCCGACTTCATCCGGACGGTCCTCGGCTCGAACGGCCGGCCCGCCTGCGCGGACTCGCGCAGCATGAAGCCGAAGAAGCACTCCGCCGCCGCGTCGAAGCCCTCGCCCGAGAAGACGTGCACCTGCGGGACGACGAAGGTGCCGCGCACCGCGCCGAGCCGCAGATCGATGAACTCCGATGCCCCGTCCGGCGCCGAGGTGATGTCACCGGAATGGCTTCCCTCGACGTCGGTGAGCGCGGTGTACGACAGCCAGGTGACCGCCGAGTAGTTCTCGTCCAGGACGAGCGCCGACAGATCGTGGTCGGTGGTGTGCCGCGCCTCCCTCCAGTACGTGAAGAAGCGCAGCAGTTCGCCCTCGACGGGTGAGACCGAGCCGCGCGGCAGGACGCCGAGCCCCGCCGAGGCCGCCCGCCCGCTCAACGGAAGGGCGACGTCGAGGACTTCGGGGTCGATCAGGAGGTGGCCGGGGTCCGGCAGTCGATGCCGGGTCTCCGCGTCGAGGACCTCGACGAGCCGCTCACGGACGGCGTCCGCCAGGGGTGGGCGCGTGTCGGCGGTGACCCATGCCTTGCCCTCCCGGTTCACGAACACGCGGCGCTCCCCGCTCTCGCCCGCGCGATTGCGGACGTGCTCGCGCACGGACAGGACGACCCGGCCCGACACCTCCGGCGCGGCCCGCTCGACGGCGGCGAGGACCGCCTCCCGCTCCGTGCCCTCCGCCGCGTCGCGCAGCAGCCGGTCCAGGGCACGGAACAGCCGCCCCGGGGCGTGGGACGCCAACAACTCCGCCGCGCCCGTGACATCGCCCCGGCCGAGCATCTCCTCCACCCGGCTGTCGAACGACGGTGCCCTACGCTCGCCCCGGGCCACGGCGAACACCTCGGCGGCGTGCGGCCAGTGCGGGTACGCGTGGGGGTGCAGCCGCTCCCCGAGGCGCTTCCACGCCTCCGCGTGCGCGGACACGTCCCCGAGCTTCGCCGGAAACGCGGCCACCACCGCGTCGAGCCCCGCGAGCAGGGCCCGGCGGTACGGGCGGGACAGCGCGCGGAAACGGGTCGGCTCGCGCAGGGTGACATCGCCCTCGGCGAGGGCGCAGGCCAGCCGCAGGGCGTCGGTCACGGTGTCGAGCAGCGGGGCGGCGCCCACCCGCAGCCGGGCGCGGTTGACCACGGCGCGGTTCTCCCGAACGGTGATCGTCTCGGGCTGTGGGCCGTCCGCGCAGTGCTCGGCGAGCACGGCCAGATCGCGCAGGTGCTCCTCGCCGAGCGGGGTCGTGCCGCCGGCCAGGGCGAGGTAGAGCCCGGTGACCTCGGTGTCCGCGTCCGCGCCCAGGTGCAGCACCGTCAGCCGGTCGCCGGCCGCCGCGATCAGCTCGTCGTGGACGGCGAGCATCTCCTCGTACGTGTGGCGGTAGCGGCCGTACGACGGGAGGGTCAGCAGATCGAGGACGCCCGCGCGCAGCCGGTCGATCGCTCCGGCGCGGGCGTCGCCGTCGTCGAGTGCCTCGGTCACGCACGCGATCCAGAAGTCCGTCGTGTCCGGCACGTCGGCCGGGAAGCCGACGAAGCAGACGTTGTGCCGCACATGGTCGCCGACGAGTTCGCGGACCGTGCCCAGGGTCCTGACGGCGGTCTCGACGACCGTCGCCTCCGCGAGCCCCGACAGGCGCGTGAACAGCTCGGGCGAGAGCTTGAACCCCGCGGTCATCAGGGCGGCGTCGAAGCGGCGCGCGGCGGCGGTCCCGTCGCCGGCCGGACCGGCGGGGGAGGGGAGACGGAAGGTGTGCCGGACGACCAGAGGTTCGAGCGCGTGGACCATGCGAGCATGCTCGCAGCCGCCCGCGGCCCGCCGCACGCGGATTTCCGCGCGGGCGCGCGCCACCCCCGGGGGGCGAAAGCGGCACGACGGCGGCCTCGGGCGTGCATGACCAGGAGGCCGGTGTCGGCCCGGGGCCCGGGGCCCAAGGCTCGGCGCTCAGACGGTCGCCTCGCCCGCCGCTGGGGCCGGGTCCGCCGCGTGGTTCGGGTCGCCGCGTCGGGTGGCCAGCAGGATCCGCTGGAGTTCCCGCGCCGCTCTCGGGGGAGCGACGTCGCTGCGGTGGGCCAGGGCGATGGTCCGGCGCAGGCCCGGCCGGGCGAGGGCGGTGACGCGGAGGTCCCGGCCCGCGCGGGCCGCGACCATCGCGGGGACGACGGCGAGCCCGAGCCCGGCCCGGACGAAGCCGAGGACCGCGTCGAGCTCGCCGCCCTCGACCGTGAAGGTGGGCTCGAAGCCCTCCGCCCGGCAGGCCGCGACGGTGAGTTCCCGCAGGTCGTAGCCGTGCCGGAACATCACGAGGGGCTGGTCGCGCAGGTCGGTGATGCGCACCGGCCGGCGGGGGGCCGGGGCCGAGGTCGAGGAGACGACGACCAGGTCCTCGCGGAGCAGCTCGACCGTGGTCAGGGCCGGTGACGGGGTCGGCAGCGGCAGTACCACGAGCGCGAGGTCGAGGGCGCCGCGCGCCAGCTCCCGTACGAGATCGTGCGAGCCGCCTTCCTCGATGAGGAGCTCGATCCCCGGGTGGAGGTCGTGGAAGGCCCGGAGCACGTCCGGGAGCAGCCCGGTGCACAGGCTCGGGGTCGCGCCGAGCCGCACCCGGCCCCGCTTGAGCTGCGCCAGCTCCTGCACCTCGATGCGCGCGGTCTCCGTGTCGGCGAGGATCCGGCGGGCGAGCGGCAGCAGGGCCTCGCCCGCGTCGGTGAGCGTGATGTTGCCCCGGGCGCGGCTGAACAGTTCGGCGCCCAGCTCCTGTTCCAGCGCCTTGATCTGCTGCGAGAGGGAGGGCTGCGAGACGTGGACGCGCTCGGCGGCCCGGGTGAAGTGACGGGTCTCGGCGACGGCGACGAAGTAGAGGAGCTGCTGGAACTGCATGGTCCCAGCGTAGGGCAAGTGAATAGGCTGGGCCTATCGAGATCAGCCGGACCATGTCTTGGACCTCTCGGGCCCTTCGGCCCTAGCGTCGTACGCATGGCTCTGGCACCCACGAGGGACCGGACGGCGGGCCGCCCGCCGTCCCCCACACCGTCACGCGGATTCTGGTCGTCCACCCTGGGCAAGAAGACGGTCATGGCCGTCAGCGGGCTGATCATGCTCGGCTATCTCGTCGCCCACGTCGCCGGGAACCTGAAGGTCTTCTTCGGCCCCGAGGAGTTCAACGGCTACGGCCACTGGCTGCGGGTCATGGGCGCCCCCGTCCTGCACCACGAGTGGGCCCTGTGGATCGTGCGGATCCTGCTCGTCGCCGCCGTCGTGGCGCACGCGGTCTCGGCGTACCAGCTCAGCCGCCGCGACGTGAAGGCCCGCCCGACGGCGTACGTCCACCGCCGCAGGCGCGCCTCGTACGCGACCCGCACCATGCGCTGGGGCGGGATCATCCTCGCCCTCTTCATCGTCTGGCACGTCCTCGACCTGACCACCGGCACCGTCCACCCGGGCGGCTTCGAGGAGGGCAAGCCCTACCAGAACGTGGTCGACACCTTCTCCACCTGGTACGGCAACGTCGTCTACATCGTCGCCATGCTCGCGGTGGGCCTGCACGTCCGCCACGGCTTCTGGAGCGCCGCACAGACCCTGGGCGTCGGCACCGCCCGCCGCGAACGCCTCCTGCGGGCCCTCGCCAACACCCTCGCGATCGTCCTGACCGCGGGTTTCGTCTCCGTCCCCGTCGCCGTCATGACCGGAGTGGTGAGCTGACATGTCCTATTCCGACTACGGCCCCGGTACGCCGCTCGCCGACACCAAGGCCCCCGCCGGGCCCGTCGCCGAGCGCTGGGACACCCGCCGCTTCGAGGCGAAGCTGGTGAACCCCGCCAACCGCCGCAAGCACCGCGTCATCGTCGTGGGCACCGGCCTCGCCGGCGGCTCCGCCGGCGCCACCCTCGCCGAACAGGGCTACCACGTCGTCCAGTTCTGCTTCCAGGACTCGCCGCGCCGCGCCCACTCCATCGCCGCCCAGGGCGGTATCAACGCCGCCAAGAACTACCGCAACGACGGCGACTCCATCCACCGTCTCTTCTACGACACGGTCAAGGGCGGCGACTTCCGGGCCCGCGAGTCCAACGTCCACCGCCTCGCCCAGATCTCCGTCGAGATCATCGACCAGTGCGTCGCCCAGGGCGTGCCCTTCGCCCGCGAGTACGGCGGCCTCCTGGACACCCGCTCCTTCGGCGGCGTCCAGGTCTCCCGGACCTTCTACGCGCGCGGCCAGACGGGGCAGCAGCTCCTCCTCGGCGCCTACCAGGCACTGTCCCGGCAGATCGCCGCCGGAAACGTCGAGATGCACGCCCGTACGGAGATGCTCGACCTGGTCGTCGTCGACGGGCGGGCCCGCGGCATCGTCGCCCGCGACCTCGTCACGGGCGAGATCTCCACCCACTACGCGGACGCCGTGGTCCTCGCCAGCGGCGGCTACGGCAACGTCTTCTACCTGTCGACGAACGCCATGAACTCCAACGCCACGGCCGTCTGGCGGGCCCACCGGCGCGGTGCGTACTTCGCCAACCCCTGCTTCACGCAGATCCACCCCACCTGCATCCCGCGCACCGGCGACCACCAGTCCAAGCTGACCCTGATGAGCGAGTCGCTGCGCAACGACGGCCGGATCTGGGTCCCCAGGGCCAAGGGCGACACCCGCGCCGCCGCCGACATCCCCGAGGACGAGCGCGACTACTACCTGGAGCGCATCTACCCCTCCTTCGGCAACCTCGTCCCCCGGGACATCGCCTCCCGGGCCGCCAAGAACGTCTGCGACGAGGGGCGCGGTGTCGGCCCCGGCGGGCAGGGCGTCTACCTCGACTTCGCCGACGCGATCCGCCGCATGGGCCGGGCGGCGGTGGAGGAGAGGTACGGCAACCTCTTCGACATGTACGAGCGGATCACCGCCGAGAACCCGTACGAGGTCCCGATGCGGATCTATCCCGCCGTGCACTACACGATGGGCGGACTGTGGGTCGACTACGACCTCCAGACGACCGTCCCCGGTCTCTTCGCCGTCGGCGAGGCCAACTTCTCCGACCACGGGGCCAACCGGCTCGGCGCCTCCGCCCTCATGCAGGGCCTCGCCGACGGCTACTTCGTCCTCCCGGCCACCATCAACGACTACCTCGCCCGCCACCCCCACGCCGAGCCCGTCACCGACGACCACCCGGCCGTCCGGGAGGTGCTCGCCGAGACCGAGGACCGGCTGAACCTCCTCCTCGCCGTCGACGGCGACCGCACCCCCGACTCCTTCCACCGCGAACTCGGCGAACTCATGTGGGAGTACTGCGGGATGGCCCGCACCGAGGCCGGGCTGCGCACCGCCCTCGCCCGGATCCCCGCGATCCGCGAGGAGTTCTGGAGCCGCGTCAAGGTCCCGGGGACGGGCGAGGAGTTCAACCAGTCCCTGGAGAAGGCCAACCGGATCGTCGACTACCTGGAGCTCGCCGAGCTCATGTGCCTCGACGCGCTGCACCGCGCCGAGTCGTGCGGCGGTCACTTCCGCGAGGAGTCCCAGACCCCGGACGGCGAAGCCGCCCGCCGCGACGAGGAGTTCGCGTACGTGGCCGCCTGGGAGTTCGGCGGAACCGGCGGGGCCCCCGTCCTCCACAAGGAGGACCTCACCTTCGAGTACGTCCACCCCACCCAGCGGAGCTACGCATGAGGCTCAACCTGCGCGTCTGGCGCCAGAAGAACGCCGGCACCGAGGGCGCCATGGCCACCTACGCGGTGGACGGGATCTCGCCCGACATGTCCTTCCTCGAGATGCTCGACACCCTCAACGAGGACCTCATCGTGCGCGGCGAGGACCCCGTCGCCTTCGACCACGACTGCCGCGAGGGCATCTGCGGGGCCTGCAGCCTCGTCATCAACGGCGACGCCCACGGCCCGGAGCGCACCACCACGTGCCAGCTCCACATGCGCTCCTTCCGGGACGGCGACACGATCGACGTCGAGCCGTGGCGCGCGTCCGCCTTCCCGGTCGTCAAGGACCTGGTCGTGGACCGCACCGCCTTCGACCGGGTCATCCAGGCCGGCGGCTACATCACCGCGCCCACCGGCTCCGCCCCGGAGGCCCACGCCACCCCGGTCCCCAAGGCCGACGCCGACTCCGCCTTCGAGCACGCCGAGTGCATCGGCTGCGGCGCCTGCGTCGCCGCCTGCCCCAACGGCTCCGCCATGCTCTTCACCTCGGCCAAGATCAACCATCTCAACGTCCTGCCCCAGGGCTCGCCCGAGCGCGAGACTCGGGTCCTCGACATGGTCGCCCAGATGGACGCCGAGGGCTTCGGCGGCTGCACGCTGACGGGGGAGTGCGCGACGGCGTGCCCGAAGGGGATTCCGCTGCCGTCGATCGCGGCGATGAACAGGGAGTGGCTGCGGGCGCGGCGGAAGGCGGCCCGGGGCTGAGGCCGGATCCGGACAGTCTGACGGCGTGGGCTCCGCCACACCTCGCACCCCTGAGCGAAAGATCGTTCACGAAACGATCACCTTCTCCGTAAGATCTTCGCTCGGGGGTGCTCCTGTCTCCCGTGACAGCAAGATCAACTCCGTTCAAACCTGCACTTTTCCCCGCATGTTGTCCACATCGCGGCCAACCGCCCGCCGGCGATTTCCGCCGCGCCGACACCCCCGGGTACTGATGAAAGCCGCCGGGGGCACATGACCAAACCCCCGGTCGCACAGACCATTTGGGGGTTTCATGTCCAGCATCACCCGCCGCCGGGCTCTCGGCGTCGCGGCCGGCGCGGCAGGCGCCGCCGCGGGCCTCGCCCTGGCCGGATCCGCCGTCGCCGACGCACCCCGGGCCGCCGCGCCCGCGGCCGGCCCGGCGCCGGCCTCCTTCGACGAGGTCTACCAGGGCCGCCGCATCAAGGGCGGACCCTCGCACGCGGGCGGTCACCACGGGGGACACCACGGAGGCGGCTACTCCGTGACGATCGACGGTCGGGAACTGCACGTCATGCAGAACGCCGACGGCACCTGGATCAGCGTGATCAACCACTACGAGCCGGTCACCACGCCCAAGGCGCTGGCCCGCGCGGCCGTCCGCGAACTGCAGGGCGCCCCGCTCGTACCCCTCACCGTCGCCTGACCGATCCAGGAGCACCACCATGACCGTACGCAAGAACCAGGCCGCCCTGACCGCCGACGAGAAGCAGCGCTTCGTCAACGCGCTCCTGGAGCTCAAGCGCTCCGGGCGGTACGACACCTTCGTCACCACGCACAACGCCTTCATCATGAGCGACACCGACAACGGAGACCGCGTCGGCCACCGGTCGCCGTCGTTCCTGCCCTGGCACCGGCGCTTCCTCATAGAGTTCGAGCAGGCGCTCCGGTCCGTCGACCCGACGGTCACCCTTCCCTACTGGGACTGGACGGCCGACCGCACCTCGGGCGCCTCCCTGTGGGCGCCCGACTTCCTCGGCGGCACCGGGCGCGTCCGGGACGGCCGGGTGACGGACGGACCGTTCGCCCGCAGCGGCAACCGCTGGACCGTCAACGTCCGCGTCGACGGGCGCGACTACCTGCGGCGCGACCTCGGAGCCGGCGGCCGCCAGCTCCCCACCCGCGCGGAGGTCGACTCCGTCCTCGCCATGGAGACGTACGACACGGCCCCCTGGAACAGCTCCTCGGAGGGTTTCCGCAACCATCTGGAGGGATGGCGCGGAGTGAACCTCCACAACCGCGTCCATGTCTGGGTGGGTGGCCAGATGGCCACCGGGGTCTCCCCGAACGACCCCGTGTTCTGGCTTCACCACGCGTTCATCGACAAGCTGTGGGCCGACTGGCAGGCCCGCCATCCCCGGTCGACGTACCTGCCCGCCGCCGGCACCGCGAACGTCGTCGACCTCGGTGACACCATGCGCCCGTGGAACGACGTGACCCCGGCGGACATGCTGGACCACACCCGCCACTACACGTTCGACACCGCGGCCTGACCGCGCGCCGGGGCTCAGCGCACGTCGCCGAGCCCCAGCGCCCGGGCCAGATACGGCGCGGTGCGGCCGTCCGCCGCCCGCGCCACCTCGGCCGGCGGGCCGGCGGCGACCACCCGGCCGCCCTCGTCGCCGCCACCCGGGCCGAGGTCGACGACCCAGTCGGCGGTGGCGACGACGTCCATGTCGTGCTCGACGAGGACCACCGAGTGACCGGCGTCCACGAGGCCGTGGAGCTGGCGCATGAGGACCTCGACATCGGCCGGATGGAGCCCGGTGGTGGGCTCGTCGAGGACGTAGAGGGTGGCGGAACGGTGGGGCCGCTGGAGTTCGGAGGCGAGCTTGATCCGCTGCGCCTCGCCGCCGGAGAGTTCGGTGGCGGGCTGCCCGAGCCGGAGGTAGCCGAGGCCGACGTCCAGCAGGGTGCGCAGACTGCGGGCGGCCGCGGGAGTGTCCTCGAAGAACGCGGCGGCGGACTCGACGGTCAGATCGAGGACTTCGGCGATGGTGAGGCCGCGCAGGCGGACCTGGAGGGTCTCGGGGTTGTAGCGGGCGCCGCGGCAGTCCGGGCAGGGGGCGTACGTGCTCGGCAGGAAGAGGAGCTCCACCGAGACGAAGCCCTCGCCCTGGCAGGTCTCGCAGCGCCCGCCCGCGACGTTGAAGGAGAAGCGCCCCGCCTTGTAGCCGCGGGCCCGCGCCTCCTCCGTCTCGGTGAAGAGCCGGCGGACGACGTCGAAGAGGCCCGTGTACGTGGCGAGGTTGGAGCGCGGTGTCCGGCCGATGGGCCGCTGGTCCACCGTCACCAGGCGGCCGACGCCGGAGACCTCCGCGGTCAGGGCGCCCACGAGGGTCGACTTCCCGGAGCCCGAGACGCCGGTGACCGCGGTGAGGACGCCGACCGGGAAGGCCACGTCCACGTCCCGGAGGTTGTGCCGGGTGAGGGGACCCGTCCGCAGCCACCCGGCGGGGGAGCGCACCGGCCGGGCGGGCGGGGCGGCCCGGTCGAAGAGGAAGCGCCGGGTCGCGGAGGCCTCGACGTCCGCGAGGCCGCTCGGCGGCCCGCTGTGCAGCACCCGCCCGCCGTGCACCCCGGCGCGCGGGCCGACGTCCACGAGCCAGTCGGCGTGCCGCACGACGTCCAGGTGGTGCTCGACGACGAAGACGGAGTTCCCGGCAGCCTTGAGCCGGTCCAGGACCACGAGCAGGGCCTCGGTGTCGGCGGGGTGCAGGCCGGCGGACGGCTCGTCGAGCACGTACACCACTCCGAAGAGCCCGGAGCGGAGCTGGGTGGCGAGCCGCAGCCGTTGGAGCTCGCCGTTGGAGAGGGTGGGGGTGGCGCGGTCCAGGCTGAGGTAGCCGAGCCCGAGTTCGGTGACCGTCGCGATCCGTGCGACGAGGTCCGCGGTGAGCACCCGGGCCGTCTCCGCGGCGTCCGCCGCCGTCCCGGAGAGCAGCAGGGACAGGTCCGTCAGCGGCAGCGAGGCCAGGTCGGCGATGGTCCTTCCCCCGAACGTGACCGCGAGCGCCTCCGGCCGCAGCCGGCCGCCGCCGCACACCGGGCACGGAGCACTGGTGAGGAAGCGCTCGGCCTTCGCGCGCAGGGCGGCGCTCTTGGAGTCGGAGAAGGTACGCATGACATGGCGCCGGGCGCTCATGTACGTCCCCTGGTAGGGGCGTTGGATCCGGTCCGCGTCCCGCACCGGGTGCACGGTGACGACCGGCTGCTCGTCCGTGAAGAGGATCCACTCCCGGTCCTTCGCGTCGAGCTCCCGCCACGGCCGGTCGACGTCGTACCCGAGGGCGTCCAGGACGTCCCGCAGGTTCTTCCCCTGCCAGGCGCCCGGCCAGGCCGCGATCGCACCCTGACGGATCGACAGCTCCCGGTCCGGGACGAGGAGTTCCTCGGTGGTCTCGTGGACCCGGCCCAGGCCGTGGCACGAAGGGCACGCGCCCGCCGCCGTGTTGGGCGAGAAGGCGTCGGAGTCGAGCCGCTGGGCACCCTCCGGGTAGCGGCCGGCCCGGGAGAACAGCATCCGCAGGGAGTTGGACAGCGTGGTCACCGTACCGACCGAGGAGCGGGCGTTCGGCGAGGACCGGCGCTGCTCCAGGGAGACCGCCGGCGGCAGCCCGGTGATCTCGCCGACCGCGGGCGCCCCGACCTGGTGGATCAGGCGCCGGGCGTACGGCGCCACCGACTCGAAGTACCGCCGCTGCGCTTCCGCGTAGATGGTGCCGAAGGCGAGGGACGACTTCCCGGATCCGGAGACGCCGGTGAACGCCACGAGCGCGTCGCGCGGGATGTCGACGTCCACGCCCGCGAGGTTGTGCTCACGGGCGCCGCGGACACGGACGTACGCATCGGGGGAGTGGTACATCCGTGGTCCAGTTCTGTCCCGGTCGGGACCGTCGAGCGTGTCGGCCGGGGCAGGGGTCGCCGTCGCCGCTCCGCTGGTCAGGCGGGGTGGTGTCCAGTCTGTCAGGCGCCCCGCGGTGCCAGGCCGACCGCCTTCGCGAGCCTCTGGTACGTGTCGCTCAGCGCGGCCCGGTCATAGGTGCTCGTGGTGACCAGTACCTCCTGCGCCCCCGTCTCCTTGACGGCCTCCTCCAGAGCCTCGGCCACCTGCTCCTCCGTGCCGTGGATGTGGCCGAGCAGGCCGGCCTCGTAGAGACCGCGCTGCTTCTCCGTCATCACGAGGGTCTCGATCCGCTCGGGCGCGTCGAGCGGCGGGAAGTCGCCCCGGGTGCGCGCGTACGCGAGCGACCAGGCTTCGGGGACGAGGAGCCGCCGAGCCGCCTCCTCGGTGGCGGCCACCGCGACCGTCCCGGCGACGACGACGTACGGCTCGGCGGCCCAGGGGGACGGGCGGAAGGCGGCGCGGTAGCCGTCGACGGCCGTCAGCACCCGGTCGCGGCCGCGCAGGTCGCCGATGACCAGGGGCAGCCCGGCCGCCGCGGCGATCCCCGCGCCCTCCCCGGTCGCGAGGACGAACGGCGGCACCCGCAGGCCCTCGGCGGGCCGGGCGTGCACCTGGGGGTGCGCCGTCCGGTCGCCGGTGAACCAGCCGAGGAGTTCGGCGAGCCGGTCCGCGAACCGGTCGGCCTCGTCCTTGTCCTGCCCGAGGGCCCTGCGGACGCCGTCCGTGAAGCCCACCGAACGCCCGACCCCCATGTCGATCCGGCCCGGGAAGAGCGATTCCAGGACGCCGAACTGCTCGGCCACGACCAGCGGCCGGTGGTTGGGCAGCATCACCCCGCCGGTGCCCACCCGGATGGAGGAGGTGGCGGCCGCCACGGCCGCGGCCAGGACCGTCGGCGCCGAGCCGGCCACCCCGGGGACGCCGTGGTGCTCCGACACCCAGAAGCGGTGGTAGCCGAGGGCCTCCACCTCCTGGGCGAGGCGCACGGTGTTCCGCAGCGCCCGGGGCGCGTCCTCGCCCACCCGGGTGCGCGACCGGTCGAGAACGGAGAAGCGGATGCCGTCGAGGAAGGTGCTCACACCGGGTTCAACGCCGGGGGACGGGAGGGATTCCCGGGGCGCGGCCCGAGGCGGTGTTCCGGAGCGGCGCGGCCCGAGGCGGCATTCAGGGGCGGCCCCGCCCGGCGGCTCCTACGCTGGGGTCCGTGACATCGGACAACAGGCCCCTGGCCGTCTTCGACCTGGACAACACGCTGGCCGCGACCGCGCACCGCCAGCACTTCCTGGAGCGCAAGCCCAAGGACTGGGAAGCCTTCTTCGCGGCGGCGCCGGGCGACCCGCCGCTCGACGAGGGCGTCGCGCTCTGTCTGGAGGCGGCCGAGGAGTGCGAGGTCGTCTACCTGACCGGGCGGCCCGAGCGCTGCCGCCGCGCGACGGTGGAGTGGCTGGCCGCGCAGGGGCTTCCGGACGGGCCGGTCCACATGCGCCGCAACCGCGACTTCCGGCCGGCCCGGGTGACGAAGGTGGAGATCCTGCGCCGCCTGGCCGCCGACCGCGCGGTCAGGATGCTGGTCGACGACGACCTGGCGGTGTGCGACGCGGCGGAGGAGGCCGGCTTCCGGGTCGTACGCGCGCGTTGGGCGGAGCCCTCCGAGGCGCTGAAGGAGGCGCAGGAGAAGGAGGGCCGCACCTGATCCGGGCGTCGGGGGCCCGGCCGGTCAGTCCTCGTCCTCCAGGCGGAAGCCCACCTTCAGGCCGACCTGGTAGTGCTCGATCGCGCCCTCGACGATGTGGCCGCGTACCTGCGTGACCTCGAACCAGTCGAGGCCCCGCAGCGTCTGCGAGGCGCGCTTGATGCCGTTGCGGATGGCCTCGTCGACGCCCTCGGTGGAGGTGCCGACGATCTCGGTGACGCGGTAGGTGTGATTCGACATGGGGGCCGAACTCCTCTCGGTACGTTCCCTCCACGGTGCCCCAGGGCACGGCGGCGCGCGACACGACGGGGGCCGGGCGGAGCCCGGGGAGCTACCGGCGGTAAGGGCGTAGATCGTGCGTCCGCGGACGGAACGGGATGGTCAAGGACTTGACCATCTGGTTGGTCCAGACCAGAATCCAGGCCACATACCCGCGCGAACACCCCGTTCGGTCCCCCCATGTCGGGTCAGCCCCCCATGCCGCACGCCCCTGTGCTGAACCGCAGAAGGTGACCCACGTGAACAACCGCCATCTCGCCTGCCCCCTGGCAGTCGCCACCGCACTCGCCCTGGCCGGGTGCGGCATGCTGCCGGGCGGAGGCGGCCAGACGAAGACCGTCAACATCTGGCTGATGCGGGACAGCGTCAGCGAGGACTTCCTCACGCGCTTCACGGAGACCTACGAGGACGAGCACGACAACGTCGAACTCAAGGTCACCATCCAGGAGTGGACCGGCATCGGGAAGAAGGTCACCGAGGCCATCAAGGGCTCCGGCGGCCCGGACGTCATCGAGGTCGGCAACACCCAGGTCGCCCAGTACGCCGACACCGAGAAGCTCTTCGACCTCACACTGGAGTCGGTGCGCGACCTCGGCAGCGACGACTGGCTGCCCGGTCTCGCGCAGCCCGGCAGCATCGGCGGCTCCCAGTACGGCATCCCCTGGTACGCGGCCAACCGCATCGTCATCTACAACAAGGACCTGTTCCTCGACGCCGGCATCGACAAGCCGCCGGCCACCCGCGCCGAATGGCTCACCGACACCGCGAAGCTCAACCGCGACGGCAACCAGGGCATCTACCTCGCCGGACAGGACTGGTACACCCTCGCCGGATTCATCTGGGACGAGGGCGGCGAACTCGCCGTCGACAAGGGCGGCGAGTGGACCGGCGCCCTCGCCTCCCCGGCGGCCCGGCGCGGCATGGCCTACTACAAGCAGCTCCAGGCCCTCGGCTCCGGCCCCAAGAACGCCGACGAGCAGAACCCGCCGCAGGCCGACGTCTTCGCCAAGGGCGACGTGGCCCAGCTCATCGCCACCCCCAGCGCCGTCGCCGCCATCCTCAAGGCCAACCCGGACCTCAAGGACAAGCTCGGCTACTTCCCGATACCCGGCGCCAAGGCCGACCAGCCCTGCGCCGTCTTCACCGGCGGATCCGACCTCATCATCCCGGAGAACGCGCCCCAGCGCTCCGCCGCCATCGACGTGGTCAAGGCCCTCGCCGGCGAGAAGTGGCAGTCCGAACTCGCCCGCACCATGGGATACGTCCCCAACAAGAAGAGCCTCGCCGGCGTCGTCGCCGGCCAGGAGGCCACCGCCGTCATGGCCAAGGCCGCCGCTCGCGGCCGGGCCACCCCCAACTCCCCGCAGTGGGCCAGCGTCGAGGGCGACAACCCCATCAAGCCGTACATGACGGCCGTCCTGACCGGCGAGGACCCCCTGAAGGCGGCCCAGCAGGCGTCCACCGCCATCACGGACACGCTCGCCGAATAGCATTCAGCGTTCGCACACCCGCGATCCCCCGGACGGCCAACTCGAATCCAGCCGGTCACGGAAGAAGTAGGGGCAGGGCCACCGCGCGAGCGGCCCGGCCCGCCCCTTCCCCTTCCGCCCGCCGGAGGAGCCCGTCATGACCGCACCGACCACGCTCGCCGTCCCCGCACCGACGCCCGCGCCCGCCGTCCCCGCACAGCCCGGCGCCCGCGCGGAGCAGCAGCCCGCCCCCCGGTACCTCGTCGGACTCGCCCGCGACCAGGAGGAGGTGCGGGCCGCCCAGCGGCTGCGCCACCTGGTCTTCGCCGGCGAACTGGGCGCCCGGATCGACGGGCCCGAGCCCGGCCTCGACACCGACGCCTTCGACGCCTACTGCGACCACCTCCTCGTACGCGAGGAGACCACCGGCGAGATCGTCGGCACCTACCGCATCCTGCCGCCCGAACGGGCCGCCGTCGCCGGACGCCTCTACTCCGAGACCGAGTTCGACCTGACCCGGCTCGCGCCCGTCCGGCACGACCTCGTGGAGGTCGGCCGCTCCTGCGTCCACCCCGCCCACCGCAACGGCGCGGTCATCGCCCTCATCTGGGCCGGACTCGCCCGCTACATGACCAGCACCGGGCACAACTGGCTCGCCGGCTGCTGCTCCCTCCCGCTCGCCGACGGCGGGACCCTCGCCGCCGCCACCTGGGACACCGTCAAGGCCAAGCACCTCGCCCCCGAGGAGTACTGGGTCACCCCGCACAAACTCTGGAACCCCGACGGCATCACCCGCCCCGAGGGCCGCACCGAGCTGCCGCCGCTCCTGCGCGGCTACCTCAGGCTCGGCGCCTGGGTCTGCGGCGCCCCCGCGCACGACCCCGACTTCGGCGTCGCCGACCTCTACGTCCTGCTCTCGCTGCGCCGCACCAACCCGCGCTACCTCAACCACTTCCTGTCGCTCGCCCCGGCGCGGTGAACGGGTCCACGGCACCCTCGCCGTGGCTCCCCACGGCACCCTGCACCCCCGGCCACTGCGCCGCCCATCCGCACCCGGCCGGCCGTGACCACGCGGACGCCGCGGCCGGAGCCGTCCTCGCCGCGCTCCGGCTGACCGCCGGCACCGGCACCGTCCTCCTCGGCCTCCTGCTCGCCCCCGCCGCCGCGCTGCTCCCCGCCGCCGCCCGGCTCGCCCTCGTCCGCCGCTGGGTGCGGACCGTGGTCCGCGCCTTCGGGGTACGCGTCCGGTACGAGGGAGAGCCGCCCGGCCCGGCCACCGGCCCGCTCCTGGTCGTCGCCAACCACGTCTCCTGGCTGGACATCCCCCTCGTCGCGGCCGTGCTGCCCGGCCGGATGGTCGCCAAGGCGGAGGTCCGCCGCTGGCCGGTCCTCGGGGTCCTCGCCGCGTTCGGCGGCACCCTCTTCCTCGACCGGGACGGCCTTCGGGCGCTGCCCGCGGCGGTGCGCGGGATGGCCGGGATCCTCGCGGCCGGCGGCCGGGTCGTCGTCTTCCCCGAGGGGTCGACCTGGTGCGGCCGGGCCGCCGGCCGGTTCCGTCCCGCCGCGTTCCAGGCGGCGCTCGACAGCGGCGCCGACGTCCAGCCCGTACGGATCGACTACCGGCCCGCCGGGGCGGCCGCCTACGTCGGTGACGACCCCCTCGGCGCCTCGCTGTGGCGGGTGGTCACCGCCCGCCGCCTCACCGCCGAGGTCCGGATACCGGCGCGGATACCCGCCGCCCGGCACCCGGACCGGAGAGCGCTCGCCGCCGCCGCTCAGCGCGCCGTCGCGAGGGACAGCGCGAACCTGCCCGCGCCATCCGTCCACCAGCGGTCCAGATCGAGGTCAGCCTCCGCCAGCTCCGCCCGGACGCCCGCCTGACGGAACTTCGCCGACACCTCCGTCCGCATCTCCTCGCCCGCCGCGAACGGCACCACGAGATCCAGCTCCGGGATCTTCACGGTGAGCGCGCGGCGGGCGCGCAGCCGCATCTCGATCCACTCGTGCTCGGTGTCCCACACCGCCACATGGTCGAAGTCGTCGGGATCGGCGTCCGCGCCCAGCTCCCGGTCGATCACGGACAGCACGTTCTTGTTGAACGCCGCCGTCACCCCGGCCGCGTCGTCGTACGCGGCGACGAGCGTCCCCTCGTCCTTCACCAGGTCCGTGCCGAGCAGCAGCGCGTCCCCCGGGGAGAGCATCGCCCGCACCGAGCGCAGGAAGGTCCGCCGCTCGGCGGGCAGCAGGTTGCCGATCGTGCCGCCGAGGAAGGCCACCAGCCGCGGCCCCGGCGTGCCGGGCAGTCCGAGCCCCCGGGTGAAGTCGGCGACCAGCGCGTGGACCCGCAGCTCCGGCCGCTCGGCGAGCAGCTTCTCGGCCGCCCCCGTCAGCGCGGACTCGCTGACGTCCACGGGCACGTAGCTGTCCAGCCCGGGCAGCAGCGCGTCGATCAGGAACCGGGTCTTCTCCGAGGAGCCGGAACCCAGCTCCACCAGGGTCCTGGCCCCGGTGGCGGCGGCGATCTCCGGCGCCCGGTCCGCCAGGATCTCCCGCTCCGCCCGGGTCGGGTAGTACTCGGGCAGCCGGGTGATCTCCTCGAAGAGCTCGCTGCCCCGGGCGTCGTAGAACCACTTCGGCGGCAGTTCCTTGGGGGAGTGGGCGAGGCCGTGCAGGACGTCGGCGCGCAGATCGGCGCCGGCGGCGTCGGGGGCGAGGGTGCGGGTCAGCTGGAACGGGCTCACGCGGATGGCTCCTTGAGCGGGGTGAGGGTGACGTCGGCGCGGGTGGCGGTCACGAGCGTGTGCTCGGGCACCTCCCGCCAGCGTGGATCGTCGTCGTACGGTTCGGAGGCCACGACCACCCGGTCGGGACCCGTCAGGTACCAGAGGCCGTTCTCCCAGGTCGTCGCGGCGATGGTGGCGCCGTCGGTGAGCAGCAGGTTCAGCCGGGACCCGGGCGCCGCGGCGGCGGCGTCCCGCACGGTGTCCGCGAGCGCCCGGCCGGGCGCGTCCCCGGCCCGCAGCCGGTGCAGCACGAGCGCCCACAGCAGCGCCGAGTCGGTGCGCGCCTCCAGGGAGAGCAGTTCCTCGGCCGGCAGCGCCGCGGCCGCCGGGGCGAGCGAGCCCGGCCAGCCGGCGACCGCGCCGTTGTGGCTGAACAGCCAGGGCCCGCCGGCGAACGGCGCCGCCGCGGCCTCCCCGTCGGCGCCCGGCAGGGTGGCGCCCCGGACCGCGGCGAGCAGCGCACCCGAGCGCACCACCCGGGCGAGGTCCGCGAACGACAGGTCGCCCCAGATGGGCGCCGCCCGCCGGTACCGCGCGGGCACCGGGTCGCCCTCGGCGTACCAGCCCACGCCGAAGCCATCGGCGTTCACCACCCCGCTGGACTGCGTACGGGGCTCCCAGGACTGGCGCAGCAGCGCGTGCTCCGGCCGGACGAGGAGCTCGCCGAGCGCCACCGGTTCGCCGAGGAAGGCGATATGACGGCACATCAGTCGAGCTCCGCGCTGCGCGCCGTACGGAATCCGGAGAAGATCTGGCGCCGCACCGGCAGGTCCCAGTTGCGGAACGTGCCCCGGCAGGCGACCGGGTCCACCGCGAACGAGCCGCCGCGCAGCACCTTGTGCTCCGGCCCGAAGAACACCTCCGAGTACTCCTTGTACGGGAAGGCCGTGAACCCCGGGTACGGCAGGAAGTCGCTCGCCGTCCACTCCCACACGTCGCCGATCAACTGCCGTACCCCGAGCGGCGACGCACCCTCGGGGTAACTGCCCGCGGGCGCGGGCCGCAGGTGCCGCTGCCCGAGGTTGGCGTGCTCCGGACCCGGATCGGTGTCGCCCCACGGATAGCGCCGCGAACGCCCGGACACCGGGTCGTACCGGGCGGCCTTCTCCCACTCGGCCTCCGTCGGCAGCCGGCGGCCCGCCCACCGCGCGTACGCGTCCGCCTCGTACCAGCTCACGTGCAGCACCGGCTCGTCCTCGGGCACCGGCTCCGTCACCCCGAACCTGCGGCGCAGCCACTGGCCGCCCTCCCGGCGCCAGAACAGTGGCGCCCCGATGGAGTGCTCCCGGATCTGCGCCCAGCCCTCCGGCCGCCACCAGCGTCGCTCCGTGTAGCCCCCGTCGGCGATGAACGCCAGGTAGGCGCCGTTCGTGACCGGTGTGGTGTCGATGTGGAACGCGGGCACGAGGCGGGGGTGCGCCGGCCGTTCGTTGTCCAGCGCCCACGGCTCGTCCGAGGTGCCCATCGTGAACGGGCCACCGGGCACCAGCACCTCGGGCGGCAGCGGCCCCGACCGCCGCGCCGGCGGCGGGGGAGCGGTCAGGGCCGCCGGCCCCTTCCGGAGCTGATGGGTGATCAGCATCGTCTCGTCGTGCTGCTGTTCGTGCTGGGCGATCATCCCGAACGCGAAGCCCGCGTCGAGCAGCGGCCGCCCCTCCAGGGGCGCGCTCGCCAGCACGTCGAGCACCCGGGTCCGTACGTCCGCCGCGTAGGCGCGGGCCTCGCCCGGCGCGAGCAGGGGCAGGGACGGGCGGCTGGCCCGCGGGTGTTCGAAGGCGTCGTAGAGCGAGTCGATCTCGGGCCGCAGCGCGTCACGCCCGGCGACCGCCCGCCACAGCCACTGCTCCTCCTGGTTGCCGATGTGCGCCAGGTCCCACACCAGCGGCGACATCAAAGGGGAGTGCTGCGCGGTCAGTTCGCCGTCCTCCACGCAGGAGGTGAGCAGCGCCGTCCGCTCCCGCGCGACGGTCAGGGCGTCCAGGGCGCGCGTCCGCAGGGCCTCCGGACCGCCGTCGGCCCCGGCCGGGCTCGCGCTCACCGTGCCGCTCTCGTTCCCCGTGCCACCGGTCATGAGGTCACCGCCTGGAGCTCGTCGGCCGGGCAGCTCCCGGGGATCACGTACCGTTCGTGGAAGGCGGCGACCGCGCGCCGCACCTCCTCGCTCGCCCCGATCCGGGGCAGCGCGTCGAGCGCGAGGGCGAACACCGTCCGGGCGGCGGCGTGCAGCTCGGGATCGGCGAGACCGTCGCGGGCCGCCGCGTGCCAGAGCGGATTGCGCGGTGCGGGACCCGGACCGGCCCGCTCCCCGAGGGGCTTGAGCGCCCGGTAGACGGCCTCCGCCGCCTCCGGGTCGTCGAAGAGGGCCGTCGTCACGGCCACCGGCACCATCCAGCCGTCGGGACCGGACTGCGCGTCGATCATCCGCAGCTCCAGATGGCCGCGCGGCCGGACCGGCGGGAAGAGCGTCGTCAGGTGATAGCGCAGATCGTCCGCGTCGGCCCGGCGCGGGAGCCCCGTGCGCAGCCACTCGCGGAAGGACAGGTCCTCGGGGACGGCCCACGGACCCTCCTCGGCCCGCACGCAGAGCACCGGGGTGTCGAGCACATGCGCCGCCCACTCGGCGCGAGGCTCCCCGTCCGGCGACGGCGCCAGCGCCCGCCGGGGGTCGAGATCCGCCCAGAACGACTGCCGCGTCGAACGCCAGCCGGTCCGGCGGCCGCCGTGCACCGCGGAGTTGGCGAACGCCGCCACGAGCACCGCGCCCAGGAGATGGGCCAGCCGCCACCGCCGGTGGTAGCCGAGGGGACCCGGCTCCTCGACACCCGCGTCGAGACAGATCTGCACCGACGCCGAGTCGCACATCATCGCCCGCCCGGCCGGACCGGTACGGCCGAGCGCGGTCTCCATCGCGTCGTAACGAGGCTCGTGCAGCACCCGCTCACGCGGCGCGTGCCAGGGATCCACCCCGTACCCGCTGAGCGTGAGACCGAGCGGACCGAGCGCGCCCCGCACCGACCGCAGGTCCGCGGCGAGGGAATCGAGGCACTCCATGAGAGAGCCGGCCGGGCGCGAGCTGAGCTCCAGCTGCCCGCCGGGTTCGAACGTCAGGGCCGACACCAGGGGCAGCGACCGTACGGAGTCGACCGCCGCCGCGAGCCGCGGCGGCCGTACGGGTGCCCGCGGGTCCCGCAGGTCGTGCACCAGCCACTCCAGCTCCGCCCCCACCGTGCGGGGCGGGCCGGTCTTGAAGCAGATACATCGCAGCAGGTCCTCGGCCTCTCCCTCGGTGAGAGGCGGCCCGCCACGCGGTATGCCGCTCGACGCCATCCGTGCACCTCCTGGTCATGGGGACAGCCCCCGGGAAGTCCCTGCTTCCACCTAAAGCCACCGCCGACCGGCATGCAAGAGCGCCCCGGACGCCCCGCGTGCTCCCCCTGTGCCCCCACGCGGCCGAAACCCCTTCCTCCACGGCATCCCGGCCCGTCCCGCCCGCGTTCCCGGGACGCACCCGTGCGGCATCCCGGGAAATCCCGTTGCCCCGCCGACGGCGAAACGATCATCCTGAGGGCATGAGCGCACGACTGCGCGCGATCGCGCGGCAGACCGAGGAGATCGTGGCCACGGGCCACTACCAGGCCCCGGACGGACGGACCGTCTCCCTCGCGGAAGACCTGGCCGCCGCCCTGTCCGGAACCCGCCTCCACGGCCCCGGGCCCGTCGCCGTCACCCCCGACACCGACCGCACGCCCACCCTCGACGTCACCGGCGAGAGCAGCCTCGCGGCAGCCCGCAGGATGACCGCGGCCGACGCCACCCGCCCTGTGGCCGTCCTCAACTTCGCCTCGGCCCGCAACCCCGGCGGCGGCTACCTCAACGGCGCCCAGGCCCAGGAGGAGGCCCTCTGCAGGGCCTCCGCCCTCCACGCCACCCTGCTGCGCGCCCCCGACTACTACGCCCACCACCGCGCCGACCGGGACGTCTTCTACACCGACCGCGTCATCCACTCGCCCCGCGTGCCGGTCTTCCGTGACGACCACGGCGCCCTGCTCGCCGCACCCTTCACGGTCGGCTTCCTCACCTCGCCGGCTCCCAACGCGGGGGTCGTTCGCCGCACCACCCCCGAACGCGCCCACCGGCTGCCCGCCGCCCTCGCCTCCCGCTCCGAACGGGTCCTGGAGACGGCGGCCGCCGCCGGCTACCGGCGGCTCGTCCTCGGCGCCTGGGGATGCGGGGTCTTCATGAACGACCCCGCGGACGTCGCCGGCGCGTTCCAGCGGCTGCTCACCGGGAACGGCCGCTTCGCCGGCCACTTCGAGGAGGTCGTCTTCGCCGTGCTCGACCGCTCCTCCGGCGCGCGGACGCGCGCCGCCTTCGCACGGGTCCTGGACCGCACACCCTGACCGAGCCCTCCCCCACCCCTCCCGAATGGCCTGACATGCGCCTTTTGGGCCCCCGTGCCAGGCTGAGGGGACACGGACCACAGTCCGAGACCCCTCACGGGAGGCACGATCGTGGGCAAGAAACAGACCCGGAGCAATCGGGGAGCCCGTACCGGCGGTCATGAGCACCGCACCGAAGCCGCAGCGAAGGAACAGACGGCGACCCCCGCGAGAGAGAGCTCGATGCCCCTCGTGGAGCACGCGTCCCACCGCAAGGAGCGGAAGTTCGGCCACAACTGAGGCCGGTCACCCGGCGGGAGCCGACCGGCCACGCACCGGCCCGGAGTCGGTGAGCGGGGCAGGGCAGCCGACGGGAGTACGAGAACGGGGCCCGGCGCCGAGAAGGCGCCGGGCCCCGTCCGTCACTCCCCGGTCGGTGCGGACTACGCGCCGTCGCCGACCGTGATCTCCACGCTCTCCTCCGGCCGCCCGGCGGGCTGCGCCGGCACCGTCGTCCCACCCGGCCTGTCCTGACCGGCCGGGTTCATCGTCGAGAGCAGCTGCCGGGCCAGACCGAGCCCGGTACCGCCCATCGTCAGCGCCTTGGCGAACACGTCCGCCATGCCGTCGGCGCCGTTGAGCAGCACCATCTGGTCCACGTTCCCGAACGCGGAGGCCCCGGCGGAGACGATCTCCGGCCACTTCTCGGCCAGCTGCTGCGCGACGACGGCCTCCTGGTTCTCCGCGAGCGCCGCCGCGCGGGCCTTGATCGCCTCGGCCTCGGCCAGGCCCTTCGCGCGCGTGGCCTCGGCGACCGCGAGCCCCCTCGCGTGCTGCGCCGCCGCCTCCGCCTCACCGGTGAGGCGCGTCGCCGTCGCCCGGGCCGCGCTCGCGAGCTCGGTCTCCTTCGCCTCGGCCTCGGCCGCCGAGATCCGGGCGTCCCGCTCGGCCGCGGCCAGTGTCCGGGTCTCGTACGCCATGGCGTCGGCCGGCTTGCGGACCTCCGCCTGGAGCTGCTGCTCCTTGCGGTGTCCCTCCAGCTCCGCGACCCGGGTCTCCTGGACGACGACCTCCTGCCGCGAGGCCGCCTCCGCCAGCGGACCGGCCTGCCGGGCCCGGGCGGACGCCTGGTCCCGCTCGGCCTGGTATCCGGCCTGGAGGATCTCGCTGTCCCTGGTCGCCTCGGACATCCGGGCCGCGGCCTGCTGCTCGGCCTCGGTGGCCCGCCGGTTGGCCTCCGCCTGCGCGATCCGCGCGTCCCGCTGGACGGCGGCGGCGTGCGGGGCGGCGAGGTTCTTGATGTACCCGGTGGGGTCCTCGATCTCGTGGATCTGCAGCGAGTCGACGATCAGACCGAGCTTCTCCATCTCCGTCCCACAGGCGGAACGGGCCTGCCCGGTCAGCTTCTCCCGGTCACGGATCATGTCCTCCACGGTCAACCCGCCGACGATGGCACGGAGATGACCGGCGAAGACGATGTGCACCCGCTCGCTCATGAGCTTCTGCTGGTCCAGGAAGCGTCGGGCGGCGTTGGCGATCGACACGAAGTCGTCACCGACCTTGAAGATCACCACACCGCGGACCTTGAGCGGAATGCCCTGGTGGGTGACGCACTCGACGGACAGCTGCGTCTCGTTGAGGTCGAGCGACAGCTTGCGCACCGCCTGGACGCCGGGCATGACGAGGGTGCCGCGGCCGGTGACGATGCGGAACCCCATGCCCGCGCCGAGGCCCTCGTTCTTGTGGTTGGAACCGGAGATGATCAGCGCCTCGTTGGGTTCCGCGACGCGCCACATCATCTTGAACACGGTGATGACGACGACGAAGGCGCCGACGACGACGCCCGCCAGAATGCCGATGCCCATGGGCATGGTTCCCCCTTCACCGGAGCCGAACGGATCCGGTGAAGGGAGTGTGCGCCCGTGACGGGCGCGCACTCAACGGTTCGGTCAACTGTCGTACGCGGCTGTGACATAGACGGTGCGTGGAGGGAGATGTTCCATGACCATCACCACCGTCCCGGTCTCGATCCGCTCCTTCGGCGTCGCCGCATAGGCCAGGAAGTGCTCGGCGCCGCCCCGGATCCGGACGATCACCTCACCGACGAGGCCGGGGCCGACGGTGCCGGTCACCCGGCCGAGCAGTCCCACCATCGAGGAGTCCATCGACGCGTCGTCCATGCCTGAACGGTACGTCAGATCCAGCCCTCCAGCGCGGACATGAACCCGTCGAAGTCGTCCCGGTGGACGGTGTGTCCGGCCCCGGCCACCGTACGGAGGGCGAATCCGCGCCCCTCCAGCATCCGGGCCGCGCCGGGCGGGACGAGCGTACTCGGGTCGGCGAGGGTGACGAGGGACGGTACGACGGCGCCGGCCGGCCACATGTCGGCGCCCCTGAACGCGTCCAGGGCGTACGCCGTCCGCTCGTCCCAGTCCCGTACCGACGCCATCTCGACGTCGAGGTCCTCGTCCGCCCAGTGCGGATTGAACCCCTTGACCTGCTCCCTGGTCATCGACCTGCCCCGGACGAAGAGCTCCGCCCGGAAGCCGGCGGGCCCGGCCCCCAGGTGCCAGGCGGGGTCGGAGTAGACCGCGCGGGCCGGCTTCAGCCGCTCCACCGCCTGGGCCAGGACGAGCGCCCCGAGGGAGTGCCCGACGGCCAACTCGGCTCCGGACTGCAGGGTTTCGACGAGGTCGTCGGCATGGTCGCACGGCCGGTACCCCTCCGTCCCCGGCGCCCGTCCGCTGGCGCCGTGCCCCCGCAGGTCCACCGCGATCGCCCGGTAGCCGCGCTCCGCGAGCGCCGGCCCGACCCTCCGCCAGGTGCGGTGGTCGGCCATGAGGCCGTGGACGAGCAGGGCGATCCGGTCCCCGGATCCCCAGGTGGTGGTGTGCAGGCGCACGGTGCCGCCTTCCGTCGTGCTCGGTGGTGCTGGGTGCCCGCCGACCGGGGTCAGCGGACGCTGCGGATGGGGCGCACGGCGAGCGCGCCGAGCACCGACAGTACGGCCGCGATCAGGAAGAGCGCCGTGTATCCGCCACTGAGCGAGACGACGAGCGAGGCCACGAAGGGGGCGACGATCTGCGGGCCGGCATTGGCCACGTTGAGGACGCCCATGTCGCGGGCGGCGTCCTCGGCCTTCGGCAGCACCATCGTCACCAGAGCGGTGTCGACGGCCATGTAGCAGCCGAAGCCGAGGCCGTTGACGACCGAGAAGGCGAGCATCGCCGTCCAGCTCGCGGAGACGGCCGGGATCAGGAGGGCGACGGCGGCCAGCGCGGCGGACGCGCCCACGAAGAGCTTGCGCCGGTCGTAGCGGTCCGAAAGCCAGCCGCCGAGCACCGTGGACACCACCATGGCGACCGAGTTGAGCGGCATGAGGATCGCCACCGCCTCCTCGGGGGTGAGCCCGGCCGGCAGGTCGACGTGGTCCTTGAGGATGTACAGCTGGAAGCCGGCGACCGCGAAGTAGCCGAGGACCAGGAGGGCCCGGCCGATGAACGCCCAGCGGAAGTCGTGGTCCTTGAGCGCGCTGCCGAAGGCCGCGATCTGCTCCTTGACCGGCAGGGCGGCCCTGGGGGGCATGCGCTCCTCGCGGGCGCAGACCGTGAAGAGCACGGCGGTGGCCGCGACGATCGCGCCGAACACCAGGTACCCGGTGCGGTAGTGCTCGGAGAAGGCCGCGCCGACGAGCGCGCCGATCGTCGAGCCGATGGGCAGGCCGAGGCCGACGGCCGCCGACGCCTTGCCGCGCGAGGCGACGGGCACCCGGTCGGGCACCACGGAGGTGATGGCGGCCTGGTAGACGTTCATGACCGCCTGCCCCAGACACCAGACGATGGTGACCAGCAGGATCGTGTGGACGCTGCCGAGCAGCAGCATCACCGGGAGGGCCAGGAGCCCGCCGGTCAGGATCCACGGGTTGCGCCGTCCCGAGCGGTCCGAGAGGGCGCCCGCGACCGGGTTGAAGACGGTCGCGAAGATCGCGGATATGCCGGCGACGAGGCCGAAGTTCGCCACCTTGTCCGCCGGGTCGATGGCCTCGATCTGGAGCGCGAGCAGCAGGCCGGGTACGCCGATGTACAGGGCGTACATCGCGGTGTTGCCGGCGAGGAGCAGGGTCAGCAGGCCGCGCGTCGGCCGGGTGGCGGCGGGGGAGCCGGCCGTATCGGCGGCGGGTCCGGGCGTCGCGGTGCCGGAGCCGGTGCCGGGGGAGGAAAGGGCCACGGTGCCCTCCTGGGGAGATCGCCCGACGAGGGGGCGAGGAGCGGATTGAACGGTACAGTTACACGTGTCAGTGACACGTGTGAGCACTGTGTAGCACTCACTTCCGGCCATCCGCCAGACCCTGTGCCGGATTGTTCTGGAAAGATGCCGAAGCGATGAGTCAGCCAACCGAACAGTCCCCCGACCGCCCCGCCGCGCGCGCCATCCCGACCAGCGCCGACGTCGCGCGCCTGGCGGGCGTCTCCCGGGCCACCGTCTCGTACGTCCTGAACAACACCGCGGCCGTCCGCATCAGCGAACCCACCCGCCGCCGGGTCCGGGAAGCGGCCGAGGAGCTGGGGTACGTGCCGCACGCCGCCGCCCGCAGCCTGCGCGCCGGCCACAGCCGGATGGTCCTGCTGCCGACCGCCCCCGTCCCGGTCGGACCGCTGTACAGCCAGTTCCTCAACGACTTCCAGTGGGCCCTGCGGCGCCTCGACTACACCGTGGTGCAGTACGGCAGCGTCGGCCTCCAGGCCGAGGAGGCGGCCCGCGCCTGGGCCGAGCTGCGGCCCGTGGCCGTGGTCTCGCTCGGCGAGGCCGAGCTCACCGCGCAGGGCGTCGAGATCCTCAAGCGCTCCGGGGCCCGGGCCGTGATCACCCTCGGCACCCAGCGGGTCGAGGGCACCCACGCCCTGGTCATGGACCAGGGACGGGTCGGCGAGGTGGCCACCGCCCACCTGGTGGAGACCGGCCGCCGCCGGATCGGCGTCGTCGTCCCGGAGGAGCCGGGCCTCGACATGTTCGCCGGGCCCCGCCTCGCGGGAGCCCGCCGCGCCGCCGAGGGCACCGGCGCCACCGTCGTACCCCTTCCGCTGCGGTACGACGAGGAGTCGGCACGGGCGCTCGCCGCGCGGTGGCGCGCCGAGGGGCTCGACGCCGTCTTCGCCTACAACGACGAGTACGCCATGCTCCTCATGCGGGCGCTCCAGGACGAGGGGATCTCCGTACCCGGCGAGACCGCCGTGGTCGGCGCCGACGACCTGCTCCTCGGCCGGCTGCTGCGCCCCCGGCTCAGCACCGTCGCGATCGACATGGTGCTCGGCCGCGAGCTGGCCGAGCTCGTCGACCGCGCCGTGCGGGAACCCGAGGCTCCGCCGGTCGCCCGCTCCCTGCTCGACTCGCGGGTCGTGCGGCGGGAGTCCAGCTGAGCGCTCGGCGCCGGGTGGCCCCGGGCGGGGCGGCCCCGGCGGGGCCCGCGTCACCCGGCGGGAGTCCGGGCGAGCGCTTAGCGTCGGTGCATGAGCACAGTTCCGAAGCGTTTCGAGATCCTGCTGGTGGCCGCGCACGTGGAGGACCGCGGGGGCGCCTCCGTGACGGACAGCGCTGTCCGCACGGCCGTCGTCGAGGCCACCGGACGGCACGGCGAGACGGGCTACCCGATCTACGAGGGGCACGGCCTCAGGGCCGACATCGACCCCGAGACGCAGACGGTCGAGGCACTCCTCGTCGACGGCCGCGAGCTCGACTACGGCCTGACGGCGCTGGTCCGCCCCGTCGACCGCGACTGACGTGCCGCCGCCTCCTCCCCGACGTCCGGAAGCGGCCCGTTGACACGGCGGGCCGCCGGACGCAGACTCTGCGCGCGCATGCTGGCGAAATTTATTTCACCAGGCGAACAGAGTCGTTCCGAAGGTCACGCAGGCCACGTGGGAGAGAACCGATGAGCATCCGCGACGTCTACATCGTCGACGCCGTCCGCACCCCGATCGGGAAGTTCGGAGGCGCCCTCGCCCAGGTGCGCCCCGACGACCTCGCCGCCCACGTGGTGAAGGCCCTCGTCGAACGCTCGCCCGCGCTCGACCCGGCGCGCGTCGACGACGTGTACTTCGGCGACGCCAACGGCGCCGGCGAGGACAACCGCGACGTCGCGCGGATGGCCGTCCTGCTCGCCGGGCTGCCCGTCTCGGTGCCCGGCGTCACCGTCAACCGGCTCTGCGGCTCCGGCCTGGAGGCCGTGATCCAGGCGGCCCGCGCCATCGCGCTCGGCGACGCCTCGGTGGCGATCGCCGGCGGCGTCGAGTCGATGTCCCGCGCCCCCTGGGTGCTGCAGAAGCCCGAGCGGGCGTTCCCCGCCGGTCACCAGCAGCTCCACTCCACCACCCTCGGCTGGCGCATGACCAACCCGCGGATGCCCGCCGAGTGGACGGTCGGGCTCGGCGAGGGCGCCGAACTCGTCGCCGACAAGCACGGCATCACCCGCGAGCAGCAGGACGCCTTCGCCCTCGCGAGCCACCGGAAGGCCGCCGAGGCGTGGGAGAAGGGCCTGTACGCCGACGAGGTCGTCCCGTACCCGGGCGTGGACCTCGCCCGTGACGAGTGCATCCGCGACGCCACGTCCATGGAGGCGCTCGGCCGGCTCAAGCCGTCGTTCCGCCCCGAGGGCGGCACGGTCACGCCGGGCAACTCCTCGCCGCTCAACGACGGCGCCGCCGCCCTGCTCCTCGTCGACGAGGACGGGCTGCGCGAGACCGGCCGGGAGCCGCTCGCCCGCATCCGCACCTCCGCGGTCACCGGCATCGAGCCCCAGCTCTTCGGCCTCGGCCCGGTCGCGGCGGTCCGCCGCGCCCTGGAGAAGTCCGGACGCTCCTTCGCCGACCTGCGCGCCTTCGAGCTGAACGAGGCGTTCGCGGCCCAGGCGCTCGGCTGCCTCGCCGAATGGCCGGAACTCGATCCCGAGATCGTGAACCCGCGCGGCGGCGCCGTCGCCATCGGCCACCCGCTCGGCGCCTCCGGTGCCCGCCTGGCCGGCTCCGTCGCGCACCAGCTCGCGGCGGCGGGCTCCGGCACCGGCCTCGCCGCGCTCTGCATCGGCGTCGGCCAGGGCCTCGCGCTGGTCCTGGAGCGCTGACCCGAGCCCCCGGACACGCGCCGACGCGGTGACGCGGTGAGCGGTGAGCGGTGACACACGAGAGGGGTACGGGAGGCTCAGCGCTCTCCCGTACCCCTCTGCCGTCTCACGGAGGTCGTGACCCGGGGGTCATGCCTGCGGCCACGTCCCGCGGGTCGCGTCCCTAGGGTCGCATCCCGCGCGCCGCGCCCGGCCGGTCGCGCCCCGGGGATCACGTCCCGAGCGCTGCGCCCGGTGCGTCACTTCGCCTTGGCGTCCTCGATGGACTTGCGGACCTCGTCCATGTCCAGCTTGCGCGCCTGGCCGATGACGTCCTCCAGGGCCGCCTCCGGCAGCGCGCCCGGCTGCGCGAACACGGCCACGTTGTCGCGGACGATCATCAGCGTCGGGATCGAGCGGATCTCGAACGCGGCCGCCAGCTCCTGCTGCGCCTCGGTGTCCACCTTCGCGAACACCAGGTCCTCGTGGCGCTCGGAGGCCGCCTCGAAGACGGGGGCGAACTGACGGCAGGGACCGCACCAGGAAGCCCAGAAGTCGATCAGGACGAATCCGTTGCCGCTCACGACCTCGTCGAAGTTGTCCTTGGTGAGCTCTACGGTGCTCATGCTTTCCTGCCTTTCGGGGGCTCCTGGCGGTGTCCTCACGGTCCCCTGGGGACTCGCCCGGCACAACGGCGAAACGGGCCGAGCTATTCCGCCCCCCTGCCGGCGGACCGGGAGGGCATGACCCGCGACGTGGTGGACGTGACCGCGGGTTTGGCCGACGGGACGCCGTCGAGCGGGCCGGTGCCTGATCCTCCTGCGGTCGGAGAGAGTGCCCCCCCTGAGGGAGGATTCGCCGAACTGTCTTTTGCGAAAGGGTGGTTGGGTTCGAACGTCCACCTTCCACGAGGACCTGACTGACTGTGCGAAGCATGCGAATTGCACCCGTCGTGGCCATCGGCACCCTCGCGACGCTCTTACCCGCTCTCACGCCCGCCGCGGCCTCCGCGGCCGACCCCCGGCCCCGCACCGCCGCGGCCGCCGGCACCGGCGCCCCCGCGGCCGACGCTCTGCGGAGGTACACGCGGCAGAAGCCGCACTGGAACCGTTGCGGGGGCGAGACCCCCGCCGAACTCGAGTGCGCGACGATCGAGGTGCCGCTCGACTACGCCCGCCCCGGCGGCCGGACCCTCTCCGTCGCGGTGTCCCGGACGAAGGCGACCAGCGCCCGGGACCGGCGCGGTGTGCTGCTGCTCAACCCCGGCGGCCCGGGTGGATCGGGCCTGGACATGCCGGTGTGGATGGCGCCGATGCTGCCGGACGACGTGAAGAAGCGGTACGACCTCGTCGGCTTCGATCCGCGGGGCGTCGGCCGGAGCTCCCCGGTGGGCTGCGGCCTGAACGACGACGAGCGGGAATGGCAACGCCCGTACAAGGCGGCGACGTTCGGCAAGGACGTCCGGTGGGCGCAGACCGTGGCGGCCAAGTGCCGGGCGAGGAACGGCGCCGTACTGCCCCACCTCACCACCCGCAACACCGCACGTGACATGGACGTGATCCGCGCCGTGCTCGGCGAGAGGAAGATCTCGTACCTCGGGTACTCGTACGGCACGTACCTGGGCGCCGTCTACACGCAGATGTTCCCCCGGCGCGCCGACCGTTTCGTCCTGGACAGCGCGGTCGACCCGGAGCGGATCTGGCGCGGCATGATCCAGGTGTGGGCCGAGGGCGCGGAACCGGCGTTCACCCGGTGGGCGACGTGGACCGCCGCCCGCGACGAGACGTACGGGCTCGGTCGCACCCCGGCCGAGGTGCGTGCGACGTTCTGGGCACTGGTCGCCCGGGCGGACCGTGAGCCGATCGTGCTGGACGGCACCGCCCTGACGGGCGACGACATCCGCGCCGGCCGGGCCGTGTTCTTCGACGTGGCGTACGCGGCGGAGGCGATCGTCCGCCTCAAGGAGGCCGCCGCCGGCCGGACCCCGGCATCGCCCAGGCAGAGCGGGCGACCCGCTCCCGTACCGCCGTCGTTCGCCCCGGTCGGCACCACGGCCAGTGCCTCCCTCGGTGCCTCGCTCGGCACCTCGGCCGACGCCGTCCCGCCGGACAACATGGACGCCGCGTTCTGGTCCGTGGTGTGCGCGGACACCCGCGCCTGGCCCCGCGACCCGGAGCGGTACCGCCGCGACGCGATCCGCGACAAGGCCAGGTACCCGCTGTACGGGGACTTCGCGTCGCACATCAAGCCCTGCGCGTTCTGGGGCGACGGCTCCGAGCCTGCCACCCGGGTGAACAACTCCGTCGGCGCCCTCATCCTGCAGAATGAATGGGACTCCCAGACGCCGCTGGTCAGCGGCCAGGGACTGCGCCGGGCCATGAAGGGCGCCCGGATGGTGACGGTCCTGGGCGGCCAGGGCCACGGGGTCTACGGGATGCAGTCCTGCGCCGACGCGACCGCCACCGCCTACCTGGTCACGGGGCGGCTGCCGGCCCGGGACGCCGTCTGCCGCACCCCTGCCGCCGAGAACGGGCACGCACAGCGGCTCCCGCTCCCGGCGCCTCAGGGGCTCCCGGACGGGAAGGCCCGCTTCTGACACCACCATGACCGGCCTCTGAGGACCCGCTCCGAGCCGCGTCCGGGGCCTCCTGGCGACGGTCCCGCGCTTCCCCGGGGAATGGCACGGCTCACCGGCGTATCGAGCCGTGCCATTCCCCACCCCTGCCAGCAGACTGGGACCCATGACACGAACGGTGGACGCGGTGGAAGACGGGCTCGAGTACGACGTGGTGGTCCTGGGCGCCGGCCCGGTCGGCGAGAACGTCGTCGACCGGGTGCGGGCGGCCGGCCTCAGCACGGCGGTCGTCGAGAGCGAGCTGATCGGCGGCGAGTGCTCGTACTGGGCCTGCATGCCGAGCAAGGCGCTCCTGCGGCCCGCGATCGCCCGTTCCGACGCCCGCAAGGTCGCCGGCCTGCGCGAGTCGGTCTACGGACCGCTGGACGCGATGGAGGTGCTCGCCCACCGGGACGCCGTCGTCGGCCACTGGAAGGACGACGGACAGGTCGACTGGCTGGAGTCCGTCGGTGCCCGGGTGTTCCGGGGGCACGGCCGGTTCGTCGGGCCGCGCCGGGTGGAGGTCGTCGGCCCGGAGGGCGAGCGCCATGTGCTCACCGCCCGGCACGCGGTGGCCGTCTGCACCGGCACCCGTGCCGTCCTCCCGGAGCTGCCCGGACTGCCCGCGGCGCACCCCTGGACCAGTCGCGAGGCGACCAGCTCCGACCGGGTGCCCGAGCGGCTGGTCGTGGTCGGCGGGGGAGTGGTGGGCGTGGAGATGGCGACCGCCTGGCAGGCCCTGGGGTCGAAGGTGACGATGCTCGTGCGGGGCGGCGGGCTGCTGCCGCGCATGGAGGCGTTCGTCGGCGAGCACGTGGCCGCCGCCCTGGAGACGCGCGGCGCGGACATCCGCACCGGCGCCGTCGTCACCGCCGTGGTGCGCGACGGGGGCACCGGCCCGGTCACCGTGGTCCTGGAGGGCGGTGACCACGTCGAGGGGGACGAGGTGCTGTTCGCGACCGGCCGGGCCCCGCGCACCGACGACATCGGCCTGGAGAAGGTCGGTCTCGCCCCGGGCTCCTGGCTCGACGTCGACGACAGCCTCCGGGTCACCGGAAGCGACTGGCTGTACGCCGTCGGGGACGTCAACCACCGTGCGCTCCTGACGCACCAGGGCAAGTACCAGGCCCGGATCGCCGGAGCCGCGATCGCCGCTCGCGCGCAGGGCGGCCCGCCCCTGGACACCGGCCGCTGGGGCGCGCACGCCGCGACCGCCGACCACGAGGCCGTCCCGCAGGTCGTGTTCAGCGACCCCGAGGCGGCCGCCGTGGGGCTGAGCCTCGCCGAGGCCGAGCGCGCGGGGCACCGGGTCCGGGCGGTCGACCTCGACATGCGGCAGGTCGCCGGGGCCGGTCTGTACGCCCAGGGTTACCGGGGGCACGCCCGGATCGTCGTCGACCTCGACCGGGAGGTGCTCCTCGGCGCTTCCTTCGTCGGCCCCGGCATCGGCGAGCTCCTGCACTCGGCGACCGTCGCCGTCACCGGCGAGGTCCCCATCGCGCGCCTCTGGCACGCCGTACCGTCCTACCCCACGCTGAGCGAGGCGTGGCTCCGCCTCCTGGAGGCGTACCGGGGCTGACGCTCAGTCATCACACCTCCGCCGTACGGCTTCCGGCGTCCCCGGAGCCGTACGGCGCGATCAGCAGCCGGGCGGCCGAGCGGGCCGTCTCCAGGGCGGGGCGCGGATCGCTCCGGGACTCCTGCCCCAGGACGACGCGGGTGCTCAACCCGTCGAGCAGGGCGAGGAGTTCGGAGGCGCGGGCGGGGGCGTCGAGGGGTGCGAAGCGGCGGCGGGCGACGCCCGCCGCCAGCAGGGCCTCCAGGTCCTCCTGCCAGCCCCGGTCCAGTTCGACCTGGGCTTCGCGGAGCGCGCCGTTGCCGGGGGTACGGGCCCAGAGTTCGATCCAGAGCGTCCAGCGCGGATCACGGGGGCCGCGCGGCAGGTAGAGCCGGAGGAAGAGGTCGAGCTTGCGCTCGGCGGTGAGGCGGCGGGCCAGCAGCGCCCGGCGTTCCTCGGCGAGCGCGGCCTCGCTCCAGCGGAGGGCGGCGAGCAGCAGCAGGTCCTTGCTGCCGAAGTAGTACAGGATGTGGCCGCCGCTCGTGCCGAGCCGCTCGGCGAGCGCGGACATGGTGAGCGTGGCGAGGCCGTCCTCGGCGATCGCCGTCATCGCCTCCTCCAGCATCCGCTCCTGGGTGACGTTTCCGTCCCGTCGTCGTGCCGCGCCTGCCACCGCGCCGTCCCCGTCCTGCCGATCCGTGAGCCACTGCGTGTCTCTGCGTGCCGCTGTGCGCCTCTGCGTACGGCGCTGCGTGCGAGATCGACCTTAACCGCAGCCCCCCAAGGTCTTGACGTGGCCCGAACTCATCGCACATCTTGAATGCCGTTCTAGAACTTAGAACGGCATTCAAGATCTTCGGGACAGTATCCAACGACAGGAGCGCGATGTGCTCGGACACGAGACGGCGGCCGTGAGCACAGGCCGGACGGCGACCGACGAGGTCTTCCAGGTCGAGGAACACGGCATCGACCCCATCCCCGACGCCGAACGCCACGGCGGCGCCAAGGACGTCTTCTGGCTCTGGTTCGGCTCGAACCTCACCTTCACGTACGTCATCAACGGCGCCCTCGCCGTCGCCTTCGGGCTCTCCTTCTGGCAGGCCACCGCCGTCGTCGTGATCGGCGGCCTCTCCTTCCTCGCCATCGGCGCGGCCGGCCTCAGCGGGGTGCGTACCGGCACCGCCACCCTCGTGATCTCCCGGGCCGCCTTCGGCATCCGGGGCAACTGGCCCGCCGGGCTCCTCAACTGGATCGTCAGCATCGGCTACACCATCGTCAACACGGTGGTGGGCACCCTCGCCCTCGAAGCCTTCTTCGCCGACCTCGGCTGGCACGGGGGACACGCCGCCCGCGCCCTCGCCCTCGGCGTCACCCTCGCGCTGACCTTCGCCGTCGCCCTCTGGGGCCACGCCACCGTCCAGTTCGCCGAACGCTGGATGGCCTACGTCCTCGCCGTCGGCTTCGCCGCGCTCCTGGTCCTCGTCCTGCCCGGCACCGACACCTCGGCCCCCGCGGCCGCGCCCGGCGCCTCCGGCTGGAGCCTCGCCTTCGTCGTCATGCTCGCCGGCCCCTTCTCGTACCTCCCGATGCCCGCCGACTACACCCGCTACCTGCCCCGCACGACCACCCTCAAGGCCGTCACCTGGAGCGGGGCCCTGGGCGGCTTCGTCTCCTCCGTCGCCCTGGGCGTCGCCGGAGTGGCCGCCGCCACCCAGGCGGACATGACCGACGCCGTGGCCGGCACCGAGAGCCTGCTCCCCGGCTGGTTCCAGCCCCTCTTCCTCGCCCTGGTGCTCGGCGGATCCGTCACCAACTCGATCATCACCCTCTACTCGTCGAGCCTGAACCTCCAGGTCCTCGGCATCCCCTGGAGCCGGGCCCGCGCGATCGTCATCAGCGCCGCCGTCACCGGGGCCGGCTCCCTCGGCGCCCTCTTCCTCACCGACTTCACCACCTCGCTCCTCTCCTTCCTCTCCCTCCTGATCATCGTCTTCGCCCCCTGGGGCGGGGTCTTCCTCGCCGACATGGTGCTCCGGCGCTGCACCTACGACGCCGACGCCCTGCACACGGGCCCGGGCGGCGCCTACTGGTACCGCTCCGGCTGGCACCCCGCCGGGCTGACCGCCCTCCTCGCCGGACTCCTCTTCTCCGCCCTCACCTGCGACTCCGAGCTCTGGACCGGCCCCCTCGTCGCCCCGCTCGGCGGCGCGGACCTCACGCTGCTCGGCGCGGCCGCCTCCGCCCTGGTGTACGTGCTCCTCGCCCGGCGGACCGTCGCCCCGGTCCGCGCCTGAGCCCCGCCCCCGTCCGCGTCTGAGACCCGCCCCGAACCGCCCGCACACCCTCGTACGCACGTCACGGAGTCACCCCGCATGAACGGCACCACCCCTTCCCCCGCCCCCGCCGACCTCCTCCTCACCGGGGCCCGGATCCACACCGTCGACCCGGCGCTCCCCGAGGCCCAGGCGCTCGCCGTCCGCGCCGGCCGGATCGTCTGGATCGGCCCCGACGCCGAGGCAGGAGCCTGGGCAGGGCCCGCCACCCGGATGCTCGACGCCGCCGGACGGCTCGTCCTGCCCGGCTTCGTCGACGCCCACAACCACGTCCGCCTCGGCTCCGACGACGCCTGCGTCCAACTCGCCGGCGCCCGCACCCTCGACGCCGTCCACGAGCGGATCCGCGCCTGGCACGCGGCCCGTCCCGACGCCGAGTGGATCGAGGCGGAGGCGTTCGACTACTCCGCGATCCCCGACGGCCGCATGCCCACCGCGGCCGACCTCGACCCGGCCACCGGCGACACCCCCGCCCTCGTCCTCAGCTACGACGTCCACACCGCCTGGCTCAACACCGTGGCCCTGCGCCGGCTCGGAGTGGACCGCGACCACACCGACCTGCCCTTCGGGCGGGCCGTCACCGACCCCGACACCGGCGAACCCACCGGATTCGTCAAGGACTTCGCGATCAAGGGACTCTCCCGCGACGGCCATCGCGCCCTGCGCGAACTCGGCCTGCCCTGGGCCTCCCTCGACCGCCAGTACGGCCGGCTCGCCCAGAGCCTCGACGACGCCATCGGCTACGGCATCACCACCGTCGTCGAACCCCAGAACTCCCTCGACGACCTCGCCCTCTTCCAGCGCGCCCGCGTCGAGGGCAGGCTCCGCTCCCGGATCGTCGCCGCCCTCTTCCACCCGCGCGGCACCACCGACACGGACCTCGACGCCTTCGAGGCGGCGGCACGGGAGTTCGCCGACGACCGGCTGCGCGTCGGCCCGCTCAAGCTGTACATCGACGACGTCGTGGAACCGCGCACCGCCGCCCTCCTGGAACCGTACGCGGGCTGCTCCCACCACCGCGGCGACACGTTCTACCCGCCCGAGGAGTTCGCCGAGCTGCTCACCCGCCTCGACGCGCGCGGCTTCCAGTGCTTCGTCCACGCCACCGGCGACCGGGGCATCCGCACCGTGCTCGACGCCGTCGAGCGGGCCCGCGCCGCCAACGGGCCGCGCGACGCCCGCCACCAGATCGTCCACGTCGAATGCCTGGACCCGGCGGACACCCCGCGCTTCGCCGAACTCGGCGTCGTCGCCTGCATGCAGCCCCGGCACGCGGCCCCGGACATCGCGGGACCCGGCCAGGACTGGGCCGAGAACGTCGGGCCCGACCGCTGGCACAAGGCATGGCCCCTGCGCAGCCTGCACGCCGCCGGCGCGGTCCTCGCCCTCTCCAGCGACTGGAACGTCGCCGAGATGGACCCCATGGTCGGCATCCACGCCGCCGTCACCCGCCGGCCGCCCGGCGGAGGCGACGCCTGGACGGCCGGCGAGACGATCGACGTCGCCACCGCCGTCGAGGGGTACACGATGGGCTCGGCGTACGCCAACTTCCTCGAGGACGAACGCGGTTCGCTGACGGTCGGCAAGCTCGCCGACTTCGTCGTCCTCTCCCGCGACATCCTCCGCATCGCCCCCGACGAGATCCCGGGCACCGTGGCGGAGACCGTCGTCGTGGGCGGGGAGGTGGTCGCGGAGCGCCGCGAGGCATCGTGACCGCGCCGCTCAGCGGCCGGTCAGCTCCAGGACCGGGGCCAGGGCCGACGGACGCCGGTCGACGGGCAGCGGGTCGACGAAGTGCACCGGACACCCGAGCGCCCGCGCACCCCCGTCGGCCGTCCGGCTGTCGCCGACCATGAGCACCTCCGCGGGCGCGCGCCCGAGGAGCGTGCAAGCGGCCCGGAAGATCGCCGCATCGGGCTTTTGGGCCCCGACCTCGTACGACAGCACATAGGCGTCCACCAGCGCGTCCAGTCCATGGGCCCGGAACACCGGACGCAGGTCCCAGCCGATGTTGCTCACCACGGCCACCGGGACGCCGCGGCCGCGCAGGGCGCGCAGCGTGGCCGCGGTGTCCGGGTACGGCCGCCAGGCCGCCGGGCTCATGTGCCGCTCGTACAGCGCCTCGACGAGCTCTGGGTCGCCGAGCCCGGCCTCCCTGGTGAGCGCGGTGTACACGGCGCGATGCCCTTCCGGGGTCAGGTCCCGCTCGTCCCAGAGCCCCACCAGATCGTCGGGGACCCGCACCGGATCGGGACCGCCGGGCTGCGCCCCGTACCGGGTGAGGCGCCGTACGAGGTCGTCGAACGCGGCGGTGCCGCGCGCCGGGCCGCCCCGAGGGCCTCCACCCGACGCGAGCACCGCGTCGAGCCATTCCTCCACCGGCTCGATCCGCAGCAAGGTGCCCGAGAAGTCGAACATCACTCCGTTGACTGCCGTGTGGATCATTCGGGGATCGTAGACCGCCGGAGTGGTTCAGTGACCGTCCTTCCCGGCCGTCACGGCCATCAGCCGCTCGAAACCGCGTCCCGCGTCCCGCGACTCGTACACCCCGTCCTGGGTGGCGACGAACAGCCGGCGCGCGTCCACGACGGTGAGCGCCTGGGGGGCGCCGCCCGGCACGGGGCCGATCCGGGTCCAGGAGGCGCCGCCGTCCGTCCCGCGGAACAGGACACCGCTCGGGTCGACGCCGAAGAGCGCGTCCGGGGCACCCCAGGAGACATGGGCGAGGACCGGACCGATGGCCGGGGCGAACGTCCTTCCGCCGTCGGTGGATCGGGCCACTCCGCCCTCGGTGGTGGCGAGGACCGTGCCCGCGGCGGTCGGGGAGACGGCGATGTCGAGCGCGCGCAGCGCCGCCCGGTCCTCCCACTCCACGCCGTCGGCGCTGACCCGCAGGAGCCCGTTCGCGCTGTCGTATCCGTACACGGTGGAGTCCGGGGCGGTGTCGAGGGCGTGGAAGTCGACCTTCCCCGCGAGCGACTTCTCCTGCCAGGTGAGGCCGGCGTCCGTCGACGCGACGAGGCCGAGGTCGGCCGGGCCGGTGCTGCCGGGGGCGGGGTGCCCGCTGGCGAGGAACGTGCCCGACGCGGTGACCGTGAAGCCCATGAGGTCGTCCCGGCGCTCGCCGACCGGTGTCGGCCGGCCGTCGGCGTCAGGGGTGCGCAGTCCCTCGTGCGTGGCTACGTAGAGCGTGTCGCCACGCACCCCGAGGCCGTGGACATGGCTGAGGGACGCGCCGGAGCCCTCCCCGTCGCCACCCGTGCCGGACGAAGGGGAGGAACAGGCGCCGAGAGTCAGGGCGGTCAGCGCGAGGAGGGTGGTGAGGGCGGTTCGGGTGAGAGCCGAGCGGCCGGAGAGGTAGGTCTGCATCGTTCTTTCGCCTGGAGTGCCGGATTGCGGGAGTACGGGGATGCGGAGGTGAGGGGCCGAGGGGATGCGGAGGTGCGGGTACGTGGGGGCGCGGGGGTTCCGCGTACGCGGGGGATACGGGCGTGCCGGAGTGCGGCGGCGGGGCGGCCCGTCCCGGAAGGGGGACGGGCCGCCCGTGTCACGCGCGCGTGCTCGCCCGATCGTGCGGACCTGCGGACCTGCGGACCTGCGGACCTGCGGACCTGCGGACGTGCGGACGGCAGGGGGTCAGAGCCGGTCGAGGATCTTCCGCAGTGCCGCGATCTCCTCGGACTGGGTCCGCACGACGTCGTCGGCGAGCTTCTTGGCCGTGGCGTTGCGACCGTTCTTCTGTTCGTCCTTGGCCATGGCGACGGCCCCGTCGTGGTGGGCGATCATCAGCTCGGCGAACGTGCGGTCGAAGTCCTTGCCCTGGGCGGCGGCCAGGTCCTTCATGTCCTGCTCGGACATCATCCCGGACATGCCGTGCCCGGAGCCGGAGCCGTGACCGGCGGACTCGGGCTTGCCCCATCCCTTGAGCCAGGCCCTCATCTTCGCGATCTCCGGGTCCTGGGCGCGCTCGACGGCGGCGACCAGCTCCTTGACCTCGGCGTCCTCGGCCCGGCCGTCGGCGAGCTTCGCCATCTCCAGAGCCTGCTCGTGGTGGGGGATCATCATCTGCGCGAACATGACGTCCGCGTCGTTGAAGGCTCCGGGGGCGGCGGCCTCGGCGGCGGCTCCCGGCGTGGTGGCGGTGGCGGTGGCCGGGGCGGACGTGCCGCTGTGGTCCATTCCGCTCATGGCGTCGTCCGTGCCGCAGGCGGAGAGCAGGAGCCCGGTCGCGGCGACGGCGCCGACGAGGGCGAACTTCCTGGCGGTGCGGTTCGTGAAGGCACGCATGTGGTGATACCTCGTGTGCTGGTCGTACTGACGGAAAGGGCAGGCCGAAGGCGTTCACGGGCAGCGCGAGGCGCCCGCGGTGGCGGTACGGCCTAGATCCGCAGGACGGACAGACGGGCGAGGTCCGGGGGCCGGCGAGGCGGCGCGTGCGGACCCAGCGCGGGTGTGAGCCGCGCGAGGAGGAGGGTGAGCCACTCGGGGCGCCGCCCGAGCGCGGCCCGTACGAGCCCGGCGAGCAGCCAGGCGCCGAGGACGGCCACGCACAGCGTGGTCATGTCCATCCCCGCACCGGGCTGGTGGCGCGCGTCGGAGCCGTCGGCTCCGTGTGACGCGGCCGCGTGCGTGACGTGGCTCCCGCCGGAGGCGCCGGGGTTCGTCGCGTGGACCTCGTCGTACAGGACGGGGTCCATCCGGTGTGCCCCGCCGGAGTCGGCGAGGCCCGCCGAGTGACTCCTGCCGGAGGCGGCCGGGTCCGGCGGCTTCGTACCGCCGGACGAGGCGGAGACGGTGTCCGCGCCGCCGCCGGACCCCTCGGGGTGACCGACGGCGTGCATCAGGAACACACCGAGCGCGAGCACGACGACGAGCAGAAGGTGCGCCAGGGCACCTCCTGCTCGTCTGCCGCGTGCCGCTCGGTGTGTACGCACAGCCAGGACCTCCTGGCCGCCGAATATACCGCGCGGGGGTATCGGATGCGCGTCAGGACGGGGTCTCGCCCGCCATCGCCGCGGCCATCCGCAGATGCGGCGCCGCCTCGGCCACGCGTCCCTGGCGCTCCAGCGTGCGGCCGAGCATCAGCCGGGCGTAGTGCTCGACGGGGTCGCGGTCCAGGACGGCCCGCAGCTCGGTCTCGGCCTTGGTGAGCTGGGCGGAGTGGTAGTAGGCCCGGGCGAGCAGGAGCCGCTGGGCCGTCTGCTCCGGGTGCTCCGCGACGAGGCCGCGCAGGACGCGGACGGCGGTTCCGTACTCCTTCGCGTCGAAGAACAGCTGCGCACGGTCCCAGCGCTCTCCGGCCGTTCCGAACTCGTAGTACGTGTCGTTCACTTGCCGTCCCTTTCCAGAGTCCCGGATCTGCCACCCTGTGGGGTGGCCGATCACGTCAACAAGGCAAGTTGGTTGAACATTCCATTAAGGGATCCTCCGACTCGCCCCGGGGCGTCACGTCCCCCGGAACCCGGACAGGAATAGGTTGAGCGACATGAGCAATCTTGACCGTCAGGCCGCGCCGACCGTGTGCGGCGGCCGTGGCTTCGTCGTCGCCGAGCCGGTACGGGAGCTGCTCAGCCCCCGTCACGTCCAGCTCGGCGAGTCGACCGAGGTCCGCCGCCTCCTGCCGAACCTCGGCCGGCGCATGGTCGGGGCATGGGCCTTCGTCGACCACTACGGGCCGGACGACATCGCCGACGAGCCGGGGATGCAGGTCCCGCCGCACCCGCACATGGGGCTCCAGACCGTCAGCTGGCTCCACGAGGGCGAGGTCCTGCACCGCGACTCCACCGGCAGCCTGCAGACGATCCGCCCGCGCGAGCTGGGCCTGATGACCTCCGGCCGGGCGATCTCCCACTCGGAGGAGAGCCCCCGCCCGCACGCCCGCTTCCTGCACGGCGCCCAGCTCTGGGTCGCCCTCCCCGACGCGCACCGGCACGTGGAGCCCCACTTCCAGCACCACGCCGAGCTGCCCCGCGTCACCGCCCCCGGCCTCACCGCCACGGTGATCCTCGGTGCCCTCGACGGCGCGACCTCGCCCGGCACCACGTACACCCCGCTCGTCGGCGCCGACCTCGCCCTCGCGGCGGGCGCCGAGACCCGCCTCCCCCTCGACCCCGACTTCGAGTACGCCGTCCTCGCCATGTCCGGCGAAGCCCGCGTCGACGGCGTCCCCGTCCTCCCCGGCTCCATGCTCTACCTCGGCTGCGGCCGCACCGAACTTCCCCTCCACGCCCTCTCCGACGCCGGCCTCATGCTGCTCGGCGGCGAGCCCTTCGACGAGGAACTCGTCATGTGGTGGAACTTCGTCGCCCGCACCGACGAGGAGATCCGCCAGGCCCGCGAGGACTGGATGACCACCGGCCGCTTCGGCGACGTCAAGGGCTACGACGGCGACCGCCTCGACGCACCGGAGGTCCCGCCGACCCACCTGAAGGCCCGAGGCCGGGTGCGCTGACCTGGGGTTTTCTCCACTTCATCTATGTGGGGGTGGCGGATGGCTGCCCTCCCCTGTGACTGTCGGTGCGGCTGGGAGGGGCGCGTGTCGCAGCCCCTCCCAGCCGCGTAGTTCGGTGGCGCGTGCTTCCCCCGTGTGGGTGTGGCCGAGGTTGGTGCTGAACCTTGCGTCGAAGATCCGGGTGCGGCCGTCCTTCTGGGCCCGGCACAAGTGCGCGGTCGTGACGTACTCCCCGCTGCCGAGCGTGAGGGAGGCCGCGGTGCCTCCGGTGCCGCCGTGGGTGAGTGTCGTGCCGTTGTCCAGGGTGATGGCCAGCCGGTCGATCCGGGAGCCGGCGCTCAAGGTGATGGTGGTGGCACGGGCGCCGGCGGGGATGCTGTCGATGTCGTTGAAGCGGTCGCCGTGCGGTCCGCCGAACTGCTCGCTCAGTCGGAAGTCCGGGTTGCGCGACCAGGAGAAGCGCACCGCGACCGGGTCGTGGTCGGAGAGCATGAGTCCGTCGCCGGTGAGGAACGCGGCGTGCTCGTTGTTGTAGGAGGTGGCGTTCAGGGAGACGAGTCTGCTGCCGCGGTAGAGGACCTTGTCCACGACCTCGCAGGTGTTGGGCACGGTCGGCTGGGACTGGTCGCAGACGAGGGCGTCGCTGCCCTTGGTGGGCGGGGTGCCGTCGCGGATCAGCCCGACCCAGGCGTCGGTGAGCGCGTTGGCGGCGGCGAACTCGGCGATGGTGTCGGCGGCGTAGAGGCGGGCGTGGTAGTTGAAGTCCTCCTGGACGTGGACGATGTCGTACGCCTCGATCCGTCGGCCGATCTCGGTCGTGGCGGGCTCGCGGGGCGTAGGCGCGCTGGAGATGCTGTCGGGCAGCCCGGCGACGTTGTAGGTGAGCACGCGGATCAGGCGCAGGCGCTCCCGTTGAGCGTGAAGGCCGTGGGGGAGTGTTGACCACATCCACCGGCACCTCGCGGCCGTCCACCGGGCCATCGTCGACGGTGCCGACGCGCACGGCTACTTCCTCTGGTCCCTGCTCGACAACTTCTGAGTGGGCCCACGGATACGAGAAGCGCTTCGGCGCCGTCCACACCATCCAGCTGCGCACCCCGAAGCGCAGCGCCCGCTGGTACGCGAGGGCCATCGCCGGGCATGCGATCCCGGCGATGTGAGCTCCGCGCGCGGGGCCGCTCTTCGGGGGCGCGCGCTCGTCAGGAGCTCTGGGGGTGGAGCAGGACCTTCCCCACGCGAGGATCTCCGCTCTCCGTGAGCGCCATGGCCCGCTCGAACTCGGCGATGCCCAGCTGGTGCGTGACGAGTTCGAGCGGCGTCAGGCGTGCCGCGGAGAAGGCGCTTACGGCGTAGGACCAGGCGCCGGAGGAGGCTCCGAAGGCCGTTCCGACAGACAGTTGCCGAGCGACGACCCGGGCGGGATCGAGTCCTTCCGCCCCCTGGGCCGGGATACCCGTGAGGACCAGGTGTCCTCCCGGCCGCAGCAGGGACGTCGCGGTGCTGGCGGTCGACGTACCGCCCACGGCGTCGATCACCAGGTCGAAGCCCGAGAGACCGGAGGCACGGTCCCACGTGCGGTAGCTGGTGGCTCCGAAGTGGTGGGACAGATCGGCTCGGTCGGGGTTCGTGCCGACGACCGTCAGCTCGCTCGGGGAGAAGGCGCCGAGGAGTTGTGCGGCGAGCAGACCGAGGGTGCCGGAGCCGATGACGGCCGCCCGCGAACCGGGCAGCGGGCACGCCTTCAGGACGGCGGCGGCCGCACAGGCGGCGGGCTCGAGGAGCGCGGCGGCCGTGAGGTCGGCGTCCGGCGGCAGTGTGTGCAGCAGACGGGCGGGGAGGGCGAGGGTGGGAGCCATCGCGCCGGGAAGGGTGAACCCCGTCTCCTCGTAGCCGGCGTCGCACAGATTGGTCTCTCCGGCGCGACAGGGTGCGCAGGTCTCGCAGTTCCGGATCCCTTCGCCCACGACCTTGCGGCCGATCAGGGAGGCGGACACACCCTCGCCCACGGCGGTGACGGTACCGGACCACTCGTGGCCGGGGGTGAGTGGATAGCGGGCGTACGGAGCGGGGCGGCGGCCCAGGTAGACGTCGAGGTCGCTGCCGCAGACCCCGACGGCGTGGACGTCCACCCGGGCTTCGCCGGGGCCCGGCCGTTGAGGTGTGTGCTCCACGAGGCGATAGGTCTCCGGAGCATCGAGGACGACAGCCTGCTCTCGGGGGCTCACAGGAAGGTGCCCTGGGAGATCGGCCGAGTGGAACACATGGGGACACTCCTGCTGTTCGAAATTTCGGACACTGTTCGAAATTGTGCCGCGACCCTACGAAGGGGGGTGGGTCGTGTCAACGGGCCGCACTTCGGAGGGGTTTGCCCGGAGTCGCCCAGAGAGGATCGGTGTTAACGCTCACAAGTTGCCGGTCATGCTGCTTGCCTTCGGCGCGCTCAGTTCGTACAGAAATCAAGTAACGGCCGTACAGACCCTTGAGTTACGGCTCTGTTAGCGCTCACAATGACTGGCGTTGACCGGCTCACCAGTCGTCGGGAGCAGACGTTTCACCCTGCCGCCGCCGGTTCAACAGCCCCTGCGCAGCCACACCTTCACCGGGCCCGTCCATCTCAGGGCTCCGGCTGGTACGACGCACGTCCCGAGAGGAACCACGACATGGCCCACAGAGCCCTCCGCATCATCGCCGCCGCCGCCCTGGCCGGCAGTGTGTTGACCGCCTGCACCACCGAGCCCGCGACGACCGGTACCACCGGCGGCGCCGGCAAGGGTTCCTCCGACGGCAAGCTGGTGCTCGGGTTCGCGCAGGTGGGCGCCGAGAGCGGCTGGCGCACCGCCAACACCAAGTCCGTGCGCGACGCGGCCGAGAAGGCGGGCATCGAGCTGAAGTTCTCCGACGCGCAGCAGAAGCAGGAGAACCAGATCAAGGCGATCCGCACCTTCATCCAGCAGAAGGTCGACGTCATCGCCTTCTCGCCGGTGGTGGAGTCCGGCTGGGACACCGTCCTGAAGGAAGCCAAGAACGCAGGCATCCCGGTGATCCTCACCGACCGCGCGGTCGACTCGCAGGACACCTCCCTCTACCGCACCTTCCTCGGCTCCGACTTCGTCAAGGAGGGGGAGGAGGCCGGCAAGTGGCTCGTGAAGGAGTACGAGGGCACCTCCGCGCCGGTCAACGTCGTCGAGCTCCAGGGCACCACCGGCTCCGCACCCGCCAACGACCGCAAGGCGGGCTTCGCCGAGGTGATCAAGGGCGACCCCAAGTTCAAGGTCGTCGCCTCCCAGACGGGTGACTTCACCCGTGCCAAGGGCAAGGAGGTCATGCAGGCATTCCTCAAGTCCCACGAGGACATCGACGTCCTGTACGCCCACAACGACGACATGGCCCTGGGCGCCATCCAGGCCATCGAGGAGGCGGGCAAGAAGCCGGGCACCGACATCAAGGTGATCTCCGTCGACGGCATCAAGGACGCCTTCGTCGCCATGGAGCAGAAGAAGATCAACGTCGTGGTCGAGTGCAACCCGCTCCTCGGCGACCAGCTGATGGAACTCGCCAAGAAGGTCGCGGCGGGCGAGGACGTCCCGCGCCGGGTCGAGACCAAGGAGGGCGTCTTCACGCAGGACCAGGCCGCCGCCGCCCTGCCCAGCCGCCAGTACTGATCCACCGCCCGCACGCATCGGGGGCGGCCCTCGCGCCGCCCCCGGACCCCTCAGGAGAGGAGGGCGGATGGCAGCCCCACCCACCCCCCGCACACCCACCCGCGCCGACCGGCCCGTTCTGGAAGCCCGTGGCATCCGCAAGACCTTCCCCGGCGTCCTCGCCCTGGATGGAGTGGACCTGCGTCTCTTCCCGGGCGAGGTCCACGCGCTGATGGGCGAGAACGGCGCCGGCAAGTCCACCCTCATCAAGGTGCTCACCGGGGTCCACCCGCCCGACGCGGGAACCGTCACCGTCGACGGCGGCCTCCAGCGGTTCACCGAACCCCTGGAGGCCCAGCACGCCGGCATCAGCACGGTCTACCAGGAGGTGAACCTGTGCCCCAACCTCTCCGTCGCCGAGAACATCCTCATCGGCCGTGAGCCCCGGCGCCTGGGACTCATACACTGGTCGGCCCTCCACCGGCGCGCGGAGCAGCTCATCACCGAGCTGGAACTCGACCTCGACGTCCGCATGCCGCTGAACGCGCACTCCATCGCCGTCCAGCAACTCGTCGCGATCGTCCGCGCCGTGGACATCCAGGCGAAGGTCCTCGTCCTCGACGAACCCACCTCCAGCCTCGACCGGGACGAAGTCGCCCAACTGTTCACGCTGGTGCGTCGACTCCGCGACCGGGGCGTCGCGATTCTCTTCGTGACCCACTTCCTCGACCAGGTCTTCGACCTGTGCGACCGGGTGACCGTCCTGCGCAACGGCCGCCTCGAAGGCGAGTACCGGATCGACGAGCTGACGCCCGTCACCCTCGTCCACCGCATGGTCGGCAGCGAACTGCGCAGCCTGGACGAACTGGCCGACACGTCCCACACTGACGCCGTCACCACTCCCGACGCCGTGGACCGCCCTTTCCTGAGCGCCCGCGGACTCGCCAGGGCCGGGTCCATCCAGCCGTACGACCTCGACATCCACCGCGGGGAGGTCATCGGCCTCGCCGGTCTCCTCGGCTCCGGACGCACGGAGGCGGCCCGGCTGCTGTTCGGCGCCGACCACGCCGACGAGGGCGAGCTGCGGATCGACGGCGAACGCACCGTCCTGCGCTCCCCGCGCACCGCGATCGGCCACAAGATCGCCTTCTGCTCGGAGAACCGCAAGGCGGAGGGACTGATCGGCGAACTCACCGTCCGCGAGAACATCGTGCTCGCCCTGCAGGCCGCACGTGGCTGGACCAGACCTCTCTCCCGCGCCCGGCAGGACGAGATCGCCGCCCGCTGGATCGAAGTCCTCGACATCCGCCCGGCTGCCCCCGAGGCACAGGTCCGCAATCTCAGCGGAGGCAATCAGCAGAAGGTACTCCTCGCCCGGTGGCTGCTCACCGATCCCGAGCTGCTGATCCTGGACGAACCCACCCGGGGCATCGACATCGGCGCGAAGACAGAGATCCAGAGACTGGTGACACGCCTCGCCGCCGAAGGCACGGCGGTCCTCTACATCTCCGCCGAACTCGAGGAAGTCCTGCGGCTGAGCCACCGGGTCGGCGTCCTGCGCGACCACCGCCTCGTCGCCATCCTCCCCAACGACACCACCCTGACGCCCGACCGGATCCTGGGCGCCATCGCCACCGGAGCCACCTCATGACACCACCTGACGACACCGGCGCCGGGCGCCCGGCCCTGGCTCCCGGCGCCCGGCGGCTCACCGGGCACCCCCTGTTCTGGCCCGCCGCCGTCCTCACCGCCCTGCTCCTCGGGAACGTCGCGCTCACTCACGACTTCCTCGCCGTCCGCGTCCAGAACGGACACCTGTACGGCAGTCTCATCGACATCCTCCAGTTCGGCGCCCCTCTGATCCTCGTCTCGCTCGGCATGACCCTGGTCATCGCGACCCGGGGCATCGACCTCTCGGTCGGCTCGACGGTCGCCATCGCCGGCGCCCTGGCGTGCGAGCACATCGCCACGGCACAGGACCCCGGGAGTCTCTCCACCGTCGTCACGGCGATCGCGACTGCGCTCGGCGTGGCCGCCGCGATCGGACTGCTGAACGGCTTCCTCGTCGCCCGCCTCGGCGTCCAGCCCATCGTCGCCACCCTGGTCCTCATGGTCGCCGGGCGCGGCGTGGCCCAGCTGATCACCGACGGCCAGATCATCAGCGTGTCCAGCGGCGCCTACAAGATGATCGGCGGCGGCTACTGGCTCACCCTCCCCTTCGCCGTCCTGCTCGCCGCCGCTCTCGTCGCCGTCACCTCCCTCGTCACCCGGCGGACCGCGCTCGGCATGCTCATCGAATCGGTGGGCGGCAACCCGGTCGCGAGCCGCCTCGTCGGCATCCGGGCCGCCGGGCTGCTGGTCACCGTCTACGTCGTCAGTGCCGTGTGCGCGGCGGTGGCCGGCCTGATGATCAGCTCCAACGTGTCCAGCGCCGACGGCAACAACGCGGGCCTCTGGATCGAACTGGACGCCATCCTCGCCGTGGTCATCGGCGGCACCGCTCTCACCGGTGGCCGCTTCTCCCTCGGCGGGACTGTCCTGGGCGCACTGATCATCCAGACCCTCTCGACCACGATCTACACCCTCGGCGTACCGCCGGAGACCACCCTCGTCTTCAAGGCCCTGGTCGTCATCGTCGTGTGTCTCGTCCAGTCGCCCGCGTTCCGCGCGCGGCTCTCCCGCAGCCGCCGGCCATCCGGCCCTGACCTGGCCCCCGCCCCCGGCGACGTCGCGGCCCGCCGGCAGGAGGTCCACCCGTGAGCACTACCCTCAACTCCCTCGCCAAGCCGCTCCACCGGTTCTCGGTACGGCACGCCACCCGTCTGCCGCTCATGGTGACGGCCACTCTGCTGGTCGCGATGTTCACGGTCGGCTCCCTGAACTACGAAGGCTTCTTCTCCGCGCAGGTCCTGCTCAACGTCCTGATCGACAACGGCTTCCTGCTCGTCGTGGCCATCGGCATGACGTTCGTCATCCTCACCGGCGGGATCGACCTGTCCGTCGGCTCCATGGTGGCCCTGTCGACCATGCTGACGGCCTGGCTCGTCGAACAGAACGGTCTGCCGCTCGCCCTCGCGGTACCCGTGGTCCTGCTGGTGGGAGCCGGCGGCGGCGCGCTGATGGGCTGGGTGATCCACGCCTTCGAGATCCAGCCCTTCATCGTCACCCTCGCGGGCATGTTCCTCGCCCGCGGCCTCTGCTACATGATCAGCACCGAGTCGATCTCGATCACCGACCCGACGACCACGCGGATCGCCCAGACCCGGGTGCTCCTGCCCGGCGGCCTGTTCGTCTCGCCCGCCGTGGTCATCGCCCTGGTCGTGCTGGCGCTCGCCTTCGTCGTCCTGCACCACACCCGCTTCGGTCGTACCGTCTACGCCCTGGGCGGCAACGAGTCCTCGGCCCGCCTCATGGGCCTGCCCGTGGGACGCACCAAGATCGTGGTGTACGCCGTGAGCGGCCTGTGCTCCGCCCTCGGCGGCCTGCTGCTGACGTTCTACATGCTGTCCGGCTACGCCCTGCACGCCGTCGGCATGGAACTCGACGCCATCGCGGCCGCCGTCATCGGGGGGACGCTGCTGACCGGGGGCTCCGGCTTCGTCCTGGGAACCGCGCTGGGCGTGACGGTCCTCGGCCTGATCCAGACCGTCATCAGCTTCCAGGGCACGCTCAGCTCGTGGTGGACGCGCATCGTCATCGGCGGCCTGCTCTTCGTCTTCATCCTCCTCCAACGGCTCTTCGGCGGAGCCCGCCACGTGGAATAGACCCCTTGCGAAGGGCGGACCCCGAGCCGCCCCCGAACACGAACGCGCCCCGGGAGGGGCAGGGCCCTCCCTGCCCCTCCCGTTTGTGCCCTCTCGCCGACAAGGAGACTCCATGAACCTGTATCCGCCGCCCCCATTCACCGGGGTCCCCCCGGTCTGCCGCCCCGACACATACGCCGGACAACGATGGACCTTCGGCTTCCCCGGCGGACTCACGGCGGAGGTGCACACCCGTGGCGCCCGCCTCCACGGGCTGTGGGTGCCGGACCGGTACGGCACGTCGGCCGACGTCGTCCTCGCCCCCCACGACCCGGCCCTGACGGCCACCGCCGCCCGGTACTTCGGCGCCACCGTCGGCCGCTACGCCAACCGCATCGCACACGGCCGGTTCTCCCTGGACGGGAAGCCGTACCAGCTGACCACGCAGGAGGACGGCCACTGCCTGCACGGAGGAACCGAGGGCTTCGACACCCGGCTCTGGGAAGCCGAGAGCGTGCACACCCCGGAGTGGACCGGCGTGCTTCTGCACCTCCGAAGCCCCGACGGTGACCAGGGATTCCCGGGAAACCTGGACGTCACCGTCAGCTGTCTCGTCGGCCGCGACAACGAACTCTCCTTCTCCTACGCGGCGGTCACCGACGCCCCCACCCTGGTCAACCTGACCAACCACGCCTACTTCAACCTGGAGGGCGAGGGCACCGGGGACATCCTCGACCACGAACTGACCGTCGACGCCTCCCACTACACACCGGTCGACGCAGATCTCATCCCCTCCGGCGACCACCGCCCCCTCCCCGGCACCGCGTTCGACCTCCGACGGCCCCTCAGCATCGCCGAGGCCCTCGCCCGCCCCGGCACGGTCGGCGGATACGACCACAACTTCGTCCTGAGCCCCTACGGCGACGGGACACCGCATCGGGCCGCCGTCCTGTACGCGCCGGCCACGGGCCGCCACATGGAGGTGCTGACCACCGAGCCCGGACTCCAGGTCTACACCGCGGGGCAGTTCGACGGCACGGTGCTCGGCAAAAGCGGTACGCACTACGGGGCGGGCGCCGGCATCGCGCTGGAGACCCAGCACTTCCCCGACTCCCCGAACCGCCCCGGTGACCCGTCTCCGGTGCTTCGGCCGGGCGTCGAGTACCGGTCGAGGACGGTCCTGCGGTTCAGTACCCGCGGCTGACCCTCGTACGGACACGTCGACATGGCTGTGCCCGCCGGTGGGGGAACCGGCGGGCGCAGCCATGTCCGGAGGGGCGTCAGGCGCCCGCCCTGCGCTTGTTCCACACGTCGAAGCCGACCGCGGCGAGGAGGACGAGGCCCTTGATGACCTGCTGCCAGTCGGTGCCCACCCCGACGAGGTTCATGCCGTTGTTGAGCACGCCGAGGACCAGACCGCCGATGATGGCACCCAGGACGGTACCGACTCCACCGCTCATCGACGCTCCGCCGATGAACGCGGCTGCGATGGCCTCCAGTTCGAAGTTCACGCCGGCCTTCGGCGAGGCCGCGTTGAAGCGCGCCGCGAAGACGAGGCCTGCGAGCGCCGCGAGCATCCCCATGTTCAGGAACACCGCGAAGGTCACCTTCTTGTCCTTGACCCCGGAGAGCTTCGCGGCGGGCAGGTTCCCCCCGATCGCGTACACGTGGCGGCCGATCACCGCGTTGCGCATCACGTATCCGAAGGCCACGAGCAGCGCGGCGAGGATCAGGAGGACGACCGGGGCGCCCTTGTAGCTGGCGAGCAGCAGGGTGGTGACCAGGACGGCGGCGACCAGCGCCGTCACCTTCAGCGCGAACAGGCCCGTGGGGAGCGTCTCCAGGGTGAACTCCCGCTGCCGGCGACGGTCCCGGAACTCCTGGACGACCACGTAGGCGACCAGGCCAAGGCCGAGGAGCAGGGTCAGGTTGTGGTAGTTAGTCTTCGGCCCCACCTCGGGCAGGAAGCCGTTGGCCACCTTCTGCAGTCCGTCGGGGAACGGGCCGAGGGTCTGCCCCTTGAGGAAGATCTCCGTGAGCCCGCGGAACAGCAGCATGCCGGCGAGCGTCACGATGAACGACGGTATGCCGACGTACGCGATGAAGAAGCCCTGGAGAGCGCCGGCGACGGCTCCGAGCAGGAGCGTGAGGAGCACCGCCACGGGCCAGGAGACCTGGTGCTCGACCATGAGTACGGCTCCGAGGCCGCCGACCAGCGCCATGAGGGAGCCCACCGAAAGGTCGATGTGCCCGGAGATGATGACGATCATCATCCCGATGGCCAGGATGAGGATGTAGCTGTTCTGCAGTACCAGGTTGGAGACGTTGCGCGGCAGCAGGAGGTCGCCGCCCGTCCAGATCTGGAAGAGGAGCACGATCAGGCCGAGTGCGAAGAGCATCCCGTACTGACGCATGTTCCGCCGGATGCCGTCGAGGAGCACCCGGGCCATCGATGTCCCGGTGGAGGGCGATCCGTTGCCGGATGCCGCCGGGACGGTCGTTTTCGTGCTGGCGTCGGTGCTCATGCCTGGTGTCCTTCGTCGGATGTGGCGGTGTCCTGCGTCATGTGCCGCATCAGGACTTCCTGGGTGGCTTCCTCGCGGCCGACCTCGCCGGTCAGCCGTCCGGCGGCCATGGTGTAGAAGCGGTCGCACATGCCGAGCAGTTCGGGCAGCTCGGAGGAGATGAGGAGAATCGCCTTGCCCTCGGCGGCGAGCCGGTCGATCACGGTGTAGATCTCGTACTTGGCTCCCACGTCGACCCCGCGCGTGGGCTCGTCGAGGATGAGGACGTCCGGTCCGGCGAGGATCCACTTGCTGAGGACGACCTTCTGCTGGTTGCCGCCGGAGAGGCGGCCGACCGGTTCGAGGACGTTCGGAGCCTTGATGCTCATCGTCAGTCGGAACCGTTCGGCCACCTTGCGTTCCTCGTGCCCGTCGACGATCCCGCGGCGGGCGAGGGCGCCGAGCGATGCGAGCGAGATGTTCCGGCTCACGGAGTCCCCGAGGTCGAGACCGTAGTGCTTGCGGTCCTCGGTGACGTAGGCGATGCCGTGGGCGACGGCCTCGGGGACGGTGTGCGTCCGGACCTCCCGGCCGTCCCTGAGCACCGTGCCCCGCTCGTAGCGGCCGTAGGAGCGCCCGAAGACGCTCATGGCGAGTTCGGTCCGGCCGGCCCCCATGAGTCCGGCGACCCCGACGATCTCCCCGCGCCGGACCTGGAGCGAGACCCCGTCGACCACCTTGCGGGCACGGTCGAGCGGGTGACGCACGGTCCAGTCACGGATCTCCATGACGGGTGCGGCGTCGGCCGGTCCCTCGTACGGCGTGCGCGCGGGGAAGCGGCTGTCGAGGTCCCGTCCCACCATGCCGCGGATGATCCGCTCCTCGGTGGTGGCCGGGTCCCTGACGTCGAGCGTCTCGATGGAACGGCCGTCGCGCAGGATCGTGACGGAGTCGGCGATCCGGGCGATCTCGTTCAGCTTGTGCGAGATGATGATCGAGGTGATGCCCTGGTCCTTGAGCTCGTCCATGAGGCGCAGCAGCTTCGCGCTGTCCTCGTCGTTGAGCGCCGCGGTGGGCTCGTCGAGGATCAGCAGACGGACGTCCTTCGCCAGCGCCTTGGCGATCTCCACGAGCTGCTGCTTGCCGACACCGATGTCGGCGACCCGGGTCTCGGGGTGTTCGTCGAGGCCGACCCGCCTGAGCAGTTCGGACGAACGGCGCAGCGCCTCGTGCCAGTCGATGATCCCTCGCCGGGACGGTTCGTTGCCGAGGAAGATGTTCTCGGCGATCGACAGGTAGGGGACGAGTGCGAGCTCCTGGTGGATGATGACGATGCCGCGCCTCTCGCTGGCGCGGATGTCCTTGAAGCGGCAGGGCTCGCCGTCGAAGAGGATCTCGCCCTCGTACGTACCGTGCGGGTGGACGCCGGACAGGACCTTCATCAGGGTCGACTTCCCGGCGCCGTTCTCCCCGCACAGCGCGTGGACTTCACCGCGCGCCACGGACAGGGTCACGTCGGAGAGCGCCCTGACGCCGGGGAAGGTCTTGACGATGGACCGCATCTCGAGGACGGGGCCCGCCGGAGAGGGGACGGGACCCGCCGGAGGAGGGGTGGGGGTCACCGCAGGGCGCCGGCGTCGATGTAGCCGGAGTCCACCAGGACCTTCTGGTAGTTCGTCTTGTCGACGCTGACCGGGTCGAGAAGGAAGGCCGGAACCACCTTCTTGCCGTTGTCGTAGGTCTTGTCGTCGTTGACCTCCGGCTTCTTGCCGTCGAGGACGGCGGTCACCATGTCGGCGGCGACCTGCGCGAGCGCGCGGGTGTCCTTGTAGACGGTCTGGGTCTGCTCGCCCGCGATGATCGACTTCACGGAGGCGACCTCCGCGTCCTGTCCGGTGACGATCGGAAGCGGCTTGGCGGCGCTCCCGTAGTCGTCGGACTTCAGGGCGGACAGGATGCCGATGGAGATGCCGTCGTAGGGGGAGAGGACGGCGTCGACGCGGGCCGTGGAGTACGCGGAGGTCAGCAGGTCGTCCATGCGCTTCTGGGCCGTACCGCCGTCCCACCGCAGAGTGGTGACCTGGTTGAGCTGGGTCTGCTGGGAGCGCACGACCAGCTGCTTCTTGTCGAGGTAGGGCTTGAGCACCTTCATGGCGCCGTTGAAGAAGTACTTGGTGTTGTTGTCGTCGTTGGACCCGGCGAACAGCTCGATGTTGAAAGGGCCCTTCTTCGCGCCGGCCTTCAGTCCCAGCTTCTCGACGATGTACGTGGCCTGGAGCTCGCCGACCTTCTCGTTGTCGAAGGAGGCGTAGTAGTCGATGTGCGGGGAGCCCAGGATGAGCCGGTCGTAGGAGACCACCGGGATGTGGGCGTCGGCCGCCTGCTGGAGGACGTTGGAGAGGGCCTCGCCGTTGATGGCGGCCACGACCAGGGCGTCGACGCCCTGGGTGATCATGTTCTCGATCTGGGCGACCTGCTGGTCGGGGTCGTCCTCGCCGTACTGCAGGGTCGTGGCGAATCCGGCCTTCTTCAGGCTCGCCGTCATGTTCTTGCCGTCGGCGATCCACCTCTCGGAGGACTTGGTCGGCATCGCGATGCCGATGGTGAGGTCCTTCTTGTCCTTCGTCTCCTCGCTGCCGCCCTCGCTGTTCTGCCCGCAGGCGGTCAGGAGCAGGGCGCAGCCGGTGGTCACGGCAAGGAGGGAGGATGCGAATCGGAACTTCTTCATGGGGGGCTTACCCATCCCGTCGTCGAGGGCGGCTCCGACCGGGGCGGGCTCAGCGGCGGCGCGTGTCCTCGCACCACCGGGACGGCACCGTTCCGGTTGGGGGGTCCAGGGCGTCGGCACCCCGGACGAGCTAGATTGTTAGCGCTCACAATGCCGTGATACAAGAGGCGATAAGGTTTTTCTCGCATCGATACACAGCCGAGATCACGGAGAAGGGAGGCGAACGTGGCGCAGTCCGCGGAAGACGTCCGCCCGCCGACGATGGCCGACGTCGCACGAGAGGCCGGGGTCTCCCACCAGACCGTCTCCCGGGTGCTGAGCGGTCACCCCAACGTGCGCGCGACCACCCGCGACCAGGTCACCGCAGCCATCGAGCGGCTCGGCTACCGCCGCAACTCCGCCGCGCGCGCCCTGGTGACGCGCCGCACGAGGACGCTCGGCGTCATCGCCGTCAACACCGCCCTGTACGGCCCCGCCAGCACCCTGACCGGCCTGGAGGAAGCCGCTCGGGAAGAGGGCTACCTCGTCTCGACGGTCAGCCTGCGCGCCGGGCAGGGGCAGGGGCTCAAGGACGCCATCGACCATCTCGCGGCCTGGGGGGTGGAGGGCGTCGTCGCCATCACGCCACAGCGCTCGCACGTACAGGCGCTCGCCGAACTGGACGCGCCCTTCCCTGTGGTCACCGTGGAGGGCGGGCACCAGCTCGACCTGCCCAGCGTCTCCCTCGACCAGGAGCTCGGCGCCCGCATGGTCACCGAGCACCTGCTCGCCGCCGGGCACGGCACCGTCTGGCACGTGGCCGGCCCCGAGGACTGGCTGGAGAGCCAGGCCCGCGCCGCGGGATGGCGCGCCGTCCTGGAGGAGAACGGCATCCGCCCTCCGCGTGTGCTGACGGGGGACTGGAGTCCGCTGTCCGGGTACCGGGCCGGGCAGGAACTCGCGGGTCTCGCCCTGGCGCGTCGTGGGGAGACGCCGGTCACGGCGGTCTTCGTCGCCAACGACCAGATGGCCCTCGGCGTCCTGCGCGCGCTGCGCGAGGGCGGGATCCGCACCCCCGGTCAGGTGGCCGTCGCCGGTTTCGACGACATCCCGGAGGCCGAGTACTTCCCGCCGCCGCTGACGACGGTCCGCCAGGACTTCGCCGCGATCGGGCGCCGCAGCATCCGGCTCCTGGTGGACCACATCGAGGGCCGCGCCAAGAAGGCCGAACACCTCCTGGTCCAGCCGCAGCTCATCATGCGCGCGAGCACGCGGCCTTCGAGCGAGGCCTGACGCGGCGGGCGGCTCCCTCCGTCGTCTTCCGGCCCGTCGGCGGCGGGCTTGCCGTCGGCCGGCGTGTGCGTCCCGGCGTGTCCCCCCGCCCGGGCGCCCCACCCGCGGGCCCCCCCGCCGCCCGGGCCGCCCGGCGGCCCCCACGCGCACACCCCCCCGCGGGGCGCGCGGCCGC